>JALYNA010000367.1 GCA_030773455.1 Actinomycetota bacterium | reverse complement strand
CTGCGGCGGGCGGCGTTCGAGGTGGACTGCGCCAGTGACGGTTATGCCGCGCTGGCTGCGGCAACGCCAGAGCTGCCCGACCTGGTGGTGCTCGATCTCATGCTGCCGGGAATTGACGGGCTTGAGGTGTGCCGGCGGTTGCGCCGCCGCGGCCCAGTGCCAGTCATCATGCTGACCGCGCTGGGTGAGCAGAGTGACCGGGTAGTCGGGCTGGAGGTCGGGGCCGACGACTACGTCACCAAGCCGTTCAGCCCGCGCGAGTTGGTGCTGCGTGTCGGGTCGGTGCTGCGGCGCACACGCGGCGCAAGCATGTCCGCCCTAAATGAGCAGCAAGTGCTGCGCGGCGGTGCAGTGGAGGTGGATCTGGCCGCGCACCGGGTGACCAAGAGCGGCGTGGATCTGTCGCTGACCAGCCGGGAATTCGACCTACTCACGTTCCTGTTGGCCCACCCCGGAGAGGCCTTCACCCGCACGGAGCTGATGCAGCGGGTGTGGGGCTGGTGCCACGGCGACGAGTCGACGGTCACGGTGCACGTGCGGCGGCTGCGGGAGAAGGTCGAGGACGACGCCACCGGTCCGCGCCTGATTAGGACGGTACGGGGCGTGGGCTATCGGCTGGATCCATCCTCCTGACAGGCTGAGGCCATGCAGGACGGCATGCTCGAGGCGCTGCGGAACGCGCCACTGATCGCGCTCGTCGCTGGGGGTTGCTCGCTGATCGTCGGCGTGCTCGGCCTGGTGCTCCTGCGCCGGCTGCGCCGGCGATCGCTGCCACTGTCTCTGCTGATCGTCGCCACGATTCCGGTACTCGCCGTACTCACTGGCACCCTCGGGGCGGCAGCGGTGATGTTCTTCTCCGCGCACGACCTCGGGGTGATACTCATCGTGGCTGCGGCCGCCGGCGCGGTGTCGCTCGGTGCCGCGCTCATGCTCGGCCACTCGCTGGTCACCGGCAGCCGGGCCCTCAACGAAGCCATACGCGCCATCGGCAGGGGGGAGCCGGTCACCGTCGCCGCGACGCCAGTGAGCGCGGAACTGGCGGCGCTGAGCCGCGAGCTCGAAGCCGCGAGCGCCCAGCTGGCCGCCTCCACCGCGCGGCAGCGCGCGTTGGAGGCTTCCCAGCGCGAATTGGTCGCCGGCTTGTCGCATGACCTACGCACTCCGCTGGCGGCGCTGCGTGCGATGGCCGAGGCCCTCGAGGACGGCGTTGCCGAAGACCCAGCGCGCTACCACCGACAGATCTGCATCGAGGTGGACCGGCTGTCAGTCATGGTTGACGACCTCTTTCAGCTCTCTCGCATCTCCGCCGGGTGCCTGCGGCTCAATCTCGAGTCGGTGTCCGTAAAGGAGGCCGTGGAACACGCAATCGCCACCGCGGATCCGCTTGCCCGGGCTCGTCGCGTGCGGCTGAGCCCTGCTGTGGCCGTGCCGCTGCATGTCCGGGCCGACGGCGCGGAACTGTCCCGCGTGGTCACGAACCTCGTCGACAACGCGATCCGGCACACCGCCGAGGACGGCACGGTGTCCATCGTTGCTTCCCAGCACGGCGGCGAGGTCGTGCTCGCGTTCAGCGATCCCTGCGGCGGTATTCCGGAAAGCGACCTGGACAAGGTCTTCGACGTGGCCTTTCGCGGAACAGCCGCACGTCGCAGCGGACACGGCCACCCCGACGGTCATGGCGCCGGGCTGGGACTGGCCATCGCGCGTGGCATCGTGGATGCCCACGGAGGCCAGATCAGCGCTGCCAACGTCAACGGCGGCTGCCGCTTTGAGGTGCGACTGCCGGCCGCCCCCTGACTGACAAGCCGGAGGTACCCGCCGGGGAGGGTGCGCAGAGCGACACTCTTACGACCTCCGGCGTCCTCGCAGCCGACGTTCCGGCGCGGCCTCTTCCGAGCACGAGAGCACGGCGTGGGCGATGGGAACATCTGTCGGGGAGCGGCCTGACGGCAACCCCCCATGTGTCGCGGACGGGCGGAACCGATGACCGGCACGGGCTTCGACAGGGTGACCGTGGTCCGTGACGGCACGACCGTCCTGCAGGAGGTGACGCTGCAGGCCGCCGACGGTGAGTTGCTGGTTGTGCTCGGTTCGTCCGGCAGCGGAAAGTCCACGTTGCTGCGGGTGCTCGCCGGCCTCGACGACATCCGCTCCGGCGAGGTCGTCATCAGGGGCCGCCCGGTCACCGGGCTACCACCCGCCGAGCGACGGGTTGCGATGGTCTTCCAGACATCCACGCTCATGCCGTTCCTCGATGTGGCGCGCAATCTCGGCTGGGGGCTGCAGGCGCAGCGGCTCCCGGAAGCCGAAGTGCAGGAGCGGGTCAGCGGCCGGGCTCGGCAGCTGCGGCTGAGCCGGCTGCTGCCCCGCCGGCCGGGCCAGCTGTCCGCGGGGGAGCGCGGTCTGGTGGGCGTCGGCCGCGCGCTGGTGCAGGTCCCGGACGTCTTCCTGTTCGACGAGCCGCTCGCCGGCCTCGACCCCGTGCAGCGGACCGACGTGCGGCGGCGGGTCGTCGGCGTCGTCCGCTCACTCGGCATCACCACGCTCTACGTCACCCACGACCAGGCCGAGGCGCTCGCGGTCGCTGACCGGGTTGCGCTGCTGCACCAGGGCCGCCTGGTGCAGGTGGCCAGGCCGATGGAGCTGTACCAGCAGCCGGTGGACCTGCTCGCGGCCGGCTTCGTTGGCGCCCCGCCGATCGGCCTGCTGCCGGCTCGGCTGGTGGTGGCCGGCGGGCAGGCCGGCTTCGAAGTGGGCGCCCGGACGCTGCCGCTGTGGCGGCCGGTCCCCCCGCCGCTGCGCGATCACGTCGGCCGGGAGGTGGTGCTGGGATTGCGGGCCGAGGACGTGCACGACGCCGCGGCCGGTCAGGACCCGAAGTCCGTGGAGCTGGACGCGGTGGTCTCGAACGCCGAGTACACCGGGCGGCAGACCGCGGTCACCGTGACGATGGGCGCGCCGCGGGTCACGGCGCCGGGCGCCGAAGTGTCGCTAGGCGGCTCGTCGGGCGCGACGCTGCGCGCCTTCTTCCCGGCGCAGGCCGTGGTCCGCCTCGGCGACACGGTTCGGGTCGCCGTCGAGGCGGCGCGCGCCCACGTCTTCGACGCCGTCACCGGCCGGGCGCTCTGGCACCCGGGGAACGCTCCCGAGCGTTGACCGGCAGAGGCCTCCACGGACCCCACCTCACGCTTCTGTCGAGACGGCACCGCGACTGCACGGGACTACCGGAGGTAGTCGGAAAGGCGGACGAACCGGAATCCCGCCTCAGCCAGCCGCGGCAGCGCGGTCGCCAGGCCCCGTGCCGTGCCGCTGCCCGGCTGGTTCATGTGGCACAGCACGATGGAGCCGGGCGTTGCGGACTCCAGCGCAGCCGCCACCTGCCGCGGGGTCAGGGTCGCCCCAGCGTCGCCGTTCACGTCGAAGTTGACCACCGTTTCCCCGAGGTCTCGCGCGATCCGCACGGCGACGTCGTCGCAGTGCGCCGTTCCGGACCGGAAGAACCTGGGCGGTACGCCGGCCGCTCCGGTGAGGCTCTGACGGTTGCCGACGATCTCGTCGTAGACCTCACCCGGCCCCGCGGTCCCGGCTATCCCGTACGCCGACCTGCCGGTCACCGACAGGGGCCGGTGCTGCGTGCCGTGGTTCGCCAGCTCGAACAGCGGCTCGCTGGCGAGCTCGGCGGTGACGTCGGGGTGGGCGAGGACCCACCGATGGTTCAGGAAGAGAGTGGCCCGGGTCTTGGTCGACCGGAGCCCATCGATGAGAGCGGCGTCGTAGCCACCTCCCCGCGCGCCACCGCACGCGTCGAAGGTCAAGGCCACGACCCGGTCCTGCGTGGATAGCCTGGTCACGACACCCGGCACGTCCAGTCCCCATGCCGAAGGCGCCACTCCCGCATAGCGGGCAACGATCTCCGCCCGCCCCATCTCGCCGGCCGAGGGTTCGGCCGTCATCGTCGCCTCGGCGCTCGGCTGCGATGCTGGGGTGCTCGGCGCGTCGCTGCCCACCGGGTCGGCGGGGGAGGCTCCGGCCGGAGCGCGTCGCGGGGAGTCGCCCGAGGAGGCCGAGCAGGACGTGAGAAGACCGCCGGCCGCCAGCCAGATGAACGCTCGACGGTTGAAGCTCGTGCAGGACAGCGCCTCGGGCTGTCGCCCTGCGGATACGCGCCGAACCAATCCTGGCCTCCCATCCCCTGAAGAGCGGAGCGCACCGCCTCAGGCCGCTGCGCAGTGCGTCACGACCATAACGACAGTCTGACGACCTCCGACCCGGAGACTCGAGCGACTCGCGGCCTCGTCCGCTGAGCCTCGATTCACCGTCGAAATGGTCATCTGTCGCGGGTCGTGACGCACGAATGCCCCTCTGAACAGGGACGATGCGGTTTGCCTAGAACCTACTCGTCCACTGCGGAAGGGCATCCGCTGGATGCGATTGTTCCACGGTTCGCCGGCGTTGTCGGCGACGTTAGATGATCCGAACCTCGTGTCGACCGCTGGGTTGGCGCCGCTGCTCGCGCTCGCGCGGGATTGTCGCCTCGGTGACCTGGCCGGCGACAAGCTCACGCCCAAGGACGCCGGCGGGGTCAACGCGCAGCTGAAGGTGCCGGCGCTGGTGGCCGGGATGGTTGCCGGCGCGGACTCGATCGACGACATGGATCTGCTGCGCCACGGCGGCATGGCCCCGCTGTTTATCGGTATCCGGGCGCCGTCGACGTTGGGCCCGTTCCTGCGCAGCTTCACCTTCGCCCACGTCCGCCAGCTCGATTCGGTGGCCGCGGCCCTCCTCACCGATCTGGCTGGGCGTGCGCCGCTGCTGCCCGGCGCCGACTCCGTCACCTTCTTCGTGAACCCGCGCCTCCTCAGATCGCCGTGGCAGCCGCCCTCGTCACGGCCGGCCGGGCGACACTGCGGGTGATCCGTCGACTTCCCTCAGAGATACGCGTCGGTGAGGACGGGCTCCCCCCGACACCAGCGCACCGCCGAGATGTGGGCGGCGCTCAGGGCCTCCTCCGTTCGGACTGGTCACCGGCGTGATCGCTGGCGTGCCGACCGCCGGCCTGCGGAGGATTGCCGTGTACGCCCGACCTCACCTACGACGGGGGGTCCATGACCTTCGGCAACGCCGTGCGCAGCGTCTTCAATCAGTACGCCGGGTTCACCGGACGGGCCCGCCGCTCGGAGTACTGGTACTTCGCCCTGTTCACCGTGCTCGTCTACGTGGCGGCCGCCGTGGTCGACGCCGTGATCGGCGTCGCGCTGTTCGGCCTGCTGGCGCCGCTGGCCCTGCTGCTGCCCTCGCTCGCCGTCACCGTGCGCCGGCTGCACGACACCGGCCGCACCGGTTGGTGGGCGCTGCTCGCCCTCGTGCCGCTCGCGAACCTCGTGCTCCTCCTCTTCGCCTGCTTCGACAGCGAGCCGGGACCGAACCGCTTCGGCCCCTCGCCCAAGCAGCCGGTCGGCGGCCCCGCCTGGGCCTGACCAACCGCAGCACGCACGGGGCTGTCTCCCGGTCGGGGAGGCCGCCCTCTGCGCGTCCGGCGCCGGGGGCTCCCGCTCCCCGCGGACCAGGGGCACGATGGCCCACCGCCGGCCGGCCAGCGGGAGGAGGGCCCGACCCGTGTCCTCCATGCGCCACGTCGTGCCGGCTCCGCTGCCCCCGTTCGTCGCGCCGGCGCACGGCTACAGCACGCCGGCCAACCCGACCGGCCTCCACCGCGGGCTGCCGTCCCGTCACCTCACGCTCGTCGTCGAGCTCGCCGCACCGCTGCGGGTGAGCGGCCCCGGTGACCCCGTGACGGCGCACGCGGTGATTGGCGGGCTGCACACCCGGGCGGCGCTGATCGACGCCACCCGCCCCCAGGAGGGGCTGCAGTACGCCCTCACCCTGCCGGCCGCGACCGTCCTGCTCGGCCTGCCCGCCGTCGACCTCGCCGGACGCCCCGTCGACCTCGCCGACGTGGTCGGCCCCGCGGCGGACCGGCTCGTCGACGACCTGGCCACGGCGACCGGCTGGGCGCAGCGGTCCGCCCGGCTCGACGACGCGCTGGTCGAGCGGCTCTCCTGTGCCGCGCCGCCCGTCCCGTCGGACGTGCGGAAGGCATGGCGGCTGGTGCACCGCAGCATCGGGCGCTGCCGCATCGCTGCCGCATCGAGGACGTCGCCGCCCACGTCGGCTGGAGCCGGCGACACCTGACCGAGCGCTTCCGGCTCGCGACCGGGCTCACGCCCAAGCGGGCGGCCCGGATCGCCCGGTTCGAGGCCGCCCGCCGGATGCTGGTCGACCCGCGACGCCCGCCGCTGGCCGAGATCGCCGCCCGCTGCCGCTACGCCGACCAGCCGCACCTGGCCCGGGAGTGGCGCGCCCTGGCGGGTTGCAGCGTCGGCACCTGGCTGCGCAAGGAGCTCCCATTCGTCCAAGACAGCGTCCCGGCCCAGGGAACACCCTGCTCAGCATGACCGACAGGACCACCCCTGCGCCCACCGTCTGGCCCAGCGTCGGCTTCACCGACGTCGACGCCGGCATCCGCTTCCTGACCGAGTGGCTCGGCTTCACCGTCACCGCCTGCCACCGCGAGGACGACGGGACCGTCGCGCACGCCGAGGCGCGCTGGCCCGACGGCGGGGGCGTCATGTTCGGCAGCCGCGGCAAGCCCGGCGACTGGGGAGCCCTCGGGCCGCAGGGCGTCTACGTCGTCGCCGCCGATCCGGCCACCGTCGACGCCGCGTGGGAGCGGGTCCGCGCCCTGCCCGGGGTGGAGGTGCTGCGGGAGCTGCACGACACCGACTACGGCTAGCACGAGTTCGGCGTCCGCGACGCCGACGGCAACCTCTGGTCGGTCGGGACCTACCGCGGCGCCTGACCCGGCAGCGGCGAAGCCCGGCAGACGAGCCAGACCAGGGCCGCCTGCCACAGGAGGAAGCAGACGAGGACGCCGAGCCACTGGGCCGGGCCGATCCCGACGAGCACCTCTCGCGGGACGACCGCCACCGAGCACAGCGTCGCGACACCGCTCAGCCACACGGCCAGGGCGGTCCAGCGGTAAAGCGGCGCCCGGCTGGCACGCACGGTGATGCCCAGGGCCGACAGGTCCTCGGGTGGGTGCCGGCGCAGCATGCGCCGCCGCGACCGGTAGACGACCGCCTCCGGGTAACGCTCGGCCAGCAGCGCCTCGCACCGGTGTCGACGGCGCGGCGAGAGGCGGGTGCGGCGCGGGAGGCTGACGGCCTGGACGCGGGCCGCCGCGGCGCGGAAGCCGGAGTCGCCGAGGACGATGCGCCCGCGGGCGGCGACCACCGCCGTCACGTCCCCCCAGCCGGTCCCCAGGCCCGTGTGGCTGGGGTGGTACCAGCCGTAGAGGCCGCAGCCACACCCCCGCGCGGGTGCTACGTGCGCCTCGTCCACCGCGCACCGGGCGTACTCGATCGGCCAGTCCCAGGGCCCGGCGGCGATGTGCACCGGCGGGCGGAGCCCGTCCTCGGCCAGCCGGAAGCGCCGGTACCCGCGCAGCTCGCCGGCGACGAGCGCAGGCGGGTCGTCGGGAGGGTCGGGCGGTGAGGTCACGCCGGGGCAGGCGCAGCGGGTGCCGGCGCCGGACTCGGTGCGGCGGGAGCCGGTTCGGCGATCGGCTCGCACTCGATCTCCCGGCGCTCGACGCCGATGTCGCCGGCCACGCACGGCCGGGCGGGCGGTCCGCTGCTCTGGACGGCTCGGCGTGACAGGAATGCGGTCGGCGTGTCCATCTGCGGCTCCTCGCCCGTGCTGCTCGACCCCCGCGGCGGTCGTCGCGGCCGCGCCGGGACGCGGCCGGCGAATCGGCCCCCGCCTCCTCCTCAGTGAAGCACCGCGACGCGCGCCGAGGGAGGTGCTCGAACCCCTCACGAGTTCCGGAGAGGCCGCACGCCCGTCAGGATCAGGTCGTGTCCCCGCCATCGACACCCCCACCCTCAGCGCCCCTGCCGTCGACGCCGGGCGGCCGGCGATCCGGGCAGACCCAGCTCAGCCTGGGGCTCGCCGCCGTCGGGCGGCCCGCCTACATCACCCTCGGCCGGGAGGCCGACCTCCCCGCCGGCCGCTCACCTGCGGCGCTAGAGAAGCGGACGCACGAGCTGCTCGACGCGGCCGTGGCCGTCGGCATCCGCTACGTCGACGCAGCCCGCTCCTACGGCAGCGCCGAGCAGTTCCTCGCCTCCTGGCTGCGCGGCGCCGGAGCCGAGCCGTTCGTGGCCAGCAAGTGGGGCTACCGGTACACCGCCGGCTGGCGGACCGACGTCGACCAGCACGAGGTGAAGGACCACAGCCGCGCGACGTTCGAGCACCAGTGGGCGGAGACGAGCGAGCTGCTCGGCCCCTGGCTGCGGCTCTACCAGGTCCACTCGCTCACCCTGGACAGCCCGCTGTGGACCGACCGGGCGCTGCTGCGCACGCTGGCCGGAGTACGGGCCCGTGGGGCGGAGCTGGGCTTCTCGACCTCCGGACCGGCGCAGGCCGACACCGTCCGCCGGGGGCTGGAGCTCACGGTGGACGGGCAGCCGCTGTTCACCAGCGTGCAGCGACGTGGAACCTCCTCCAACGGTCGGCCGGCGAAGCCCTGGCCGGGGCGCACGAGGCCGGGGCACGTGTGGTCGTCAAGGAGGCGCTGGCCAACGGTCGCCTCGCCCGGGCGGGCTCCGCGGCAACCGCCGAGCTGGGCCGGGCGGCACGTGCGCGCGGGCGTCGGTGTCGACGCCCTCGCTCTCGCCGCGGCCATGAGGCAGCCCTGGGCCCACGTCGTCCTGACCGGAGCGGTCACCGTGGCCCAGCTGGCGTCGAACGCCACGGCCATCGGGGTGGGGGCCGACCTCGACCTGCTGGACCTCGTCCCCCTCAGCCAGCGGCGGACTACTGGGCCGAGCGCAGCCGGCTGCCCTGAACCTGAGGGTCAGGACGGCGTTGCCGCAATCGGCTGCGTCTCCTCGGAGGCAGCGGCCGACCCGCTGAGCTTCCGCCAGAGCCAGCCCGACGGCACCCGGTGGCCGGTCACCACGTACTCGCGGACGGCGTCCACGACGAGGGTGGTCTCCAGGGCCCGGCGGGCGGCCGGCCAGCCGGCGAGGAGGAGCTCGTCCCCGGGTGCCAGCACGAAGCCGGGGTCCGGGGCGAGCGTGGCGTCGTCACCGCGCAGCAGCAGCAGCGTCGCCGCGTGGAGGGGCTCGTCGCGGTTCTCCGGATTGCGCAGCAGGTCGCCCAGCCGCGCCTCCCCGGAGACCAGCCAGGGCGTCAGGGCCGGGGCCTCCCGCTCGGTGAGCCGGACCTTCCACAACGCCTGCAGTTGCTCCCCGCACAGCGCCGTGAGCCGGTCGACGAGGCCCGCGGCCCAGGCGTCGCCCAGCGCCGGCATCGCGCGCAGGAAACGCCAGAGCAACGGCGTCGAGAGCTGGGCGTACACCTCGTGCGCGACCTCCTCGGTCGGGACGAGCAGGGCGTCGAGCTCCATCGCGGCGAACAGCAGCGCACTCGACGGCTGGTTCTGACGGGCGGCGACGAACAGGCCGGGGTTGGTCCTGCGGGCGGTCTCCACCAGCGAGAGGTTGGTGATGTCGTTGTCGGTCCCCGCGACGAAGCCCACGGCCTCCTCGAGCCGCACCGCCGCCAGCACGCCGGGCTCGAAACCGCCCGCCACGACGACGTCGTCCACGTCGTCGTGCGGGCTCGGGTCGATGACGGTCACGTCGATGCCCTCGGCGCGCAGGTCACCGGTCAGCTCCCGGCCCAGCCGACCGTAGCCGCACACCACCCAGCGGCCGCTGCGCGGCGGTGAGCTCCGCGGGGGCAGGGCTGCCCCGGGCCCGCTCTCCAGCCAGGTCAGCAGCTGGTAGGACGCCGGTGCCCGCAGGGCCAGCTGCAGGTGGTCGCCGAACAGGTCGAAGGGGTTGACCACGCTGGGCGAGCCGAAGACCCGCATGCGGTCGGCCATGACGCGCGTCGTCGCCCGCGCGATGACCGGGAGGTCGGGGCGCAGCAGGGCGGTGGTCATGACGACGGCGAGGTTGGCCTCGTCGTCGTTGGTCAGCGCCACGACCGCCTCGCAGCGGTCGTGGTCCAGGCCTGCCACACCGAGGTGTCCGGGGTCCCGGGCGTCCGCGGCCAGGCCCGGGACGTCGCCGTGGTGGGCCTCGAGCTCCAGACCGTCGATCCGCTCGGGGTTCTTGTCCAGGACGACGATGCGGCGGCCCAGCGCGTCCATCGAGTGCCCGAGCAGCTCGCCGGCGCGGCCGTAACCGGCGACGAGGACGAACGGCTCGGCCATCCGGGCCACCTTGCGGGTGAACCGCTGCAGCGCCAGCGCCGAGCGGAACGCCCGGTCCTGGAGCAGCGCCAGGAGCGAGCCGATGGCGTAGGCCCACCCGATCACCGTGAGGAAGATCGAGATGGTCACCCACATCCGCTGGTTGTAGGTGAACGGGTACGGGATCTCACCGAAGCCGATGGTCGTCGCCGTGTAGCTCATGACGTAGATGGCGTCGAAGAAGCCCATCTCGAAGGGCTGCCCCTCGGCGTCCGTGCCGGGGATCAGCGTCAGGCCCACCACGCTGACCGCGAAGATGGCGGTGAGCACGATGAGCGGCGCCCGCATGCGCCGCAGGATCAGGAAGATCGTCTCGGAGGCCCGATTGGCCGACGCGGCGGCCGCCAGCAACCGGGCCCGGCTGGCCCGTCGCGCCTCATCCTCGCGCCGGTTGCGGCGCGCCCAGAACACCAGCATGGGGTTGCCCACGGCGCCTCCCTCACCCGCGGTGGAACGACACCGTCTCCACGACCAGGAGCACCACGGAGACGAAGTTGGCCAGCAGGGCGCCGCCCGACAGCGACACCACGCTCGCCGTCCACGCCTCGTTCATGCCGGCCGAGGAGACATAACTGGCGTAGCCGTACATCAGCGCGGCGGCCACGAGCTGGAGGACGGCGACCAGGCTGGTCGCCAGGTGCACCGCGCCGATCTGCGTGCGGTCCCCGAACTTCAGCACCAGGGCGATGAGGTTTACCACGACCGCGGCGAACAGCTCGTAGGGGTTGTGCACGTCGGGGTCGCGCATGTCGCCGAGGAAGAACCCGAAGTTCAGCGTGGCCGCGAGCAGCACGAAGAACCCGAAGACGACCTTCTCCAGGTTCACGCGGCCTCCTCCGACGCCCATCCGACGACGAGGTGAGCATCCCCGCCCCGTGCCTCCCGCGCTACGGGAGGCGCAACAGCGGTAGCACCGCCCGGTCGACCAGCTCGGTGACGACGGTGTCGTCCAGCGGGCGGCCGGTGACCAGCCAGCGCAGGACGAGCACCGCCGGACCGACCTCCCCCGCGACCGACCGTGCCGCGCCGGCCGGGACCTCGCCGCGCCGGACCGCCCGGGCGAGGACGGTCTCCCAGGCCACGTCCCAGTTGGCCAGCGGCAGCCGGCGGCAGCCCTCCTGCAGCAGCGGGTCGTCGATCACCCCGCCGAGCAAGCTGCGGATCGCCCGCCCGAGGAGCCGCCGAGGAGCTGCACGACCTCGGTGAGGACGGCGATGAGGTCCGCGCGTAGCCCGCCGGTGTCGGGGACCGCCGGGCCCGGCGCGCCGACCATGTCCATGACGCTGAGCAGCAGATCGATCTTGCTGGACCAGCGCCGGTAGATGGTCGCCTTGCCCACCCCGGCGGCCAGGGCGACCGCGTCCATCGTCAGCCCGGCGTAGCCCGTCCGGCCGAGGACCTCGACCACGGCCGACGCGATCGCCGCGTCCCGGGAGGCGTCCAGCCGGCGCCCGCCGGTTCGGGTGCGGGTCGGGTGGACTGGCCGGGCCGTCACGTCACGCTCTGTCACCGAGCGAACGTAACCCGTGCTCCGGAACAGCGCAGGACGAAAGGCACGCCCCCGTACCGGCGACGCTGCGCCATGGAACCTGCACGTTCCGCTGCCGGCGACCTACGGTGCGGGCACCACTGCGGACGGCGGGGAGGTACGAGGAGGACGATGGAACGGCGCTTCGACTGGGCCTCACCGAGCTCCCGCCTGGTCCTGTCCGCCGCCCTGGACGCCCTGAGCGAGCTCGGCTACGAGGGGCTCACCCTGACCGAGGTCCGCGCCCGCGCCGGCGCGGCCGGTGCGCTGGTGGAGGAGACCGACCTCGTCGAGGTGGTCGCCACGGCCCTGGAGGAGGTGCAGGTCTTCTCGGAACCGCAGCCGACCGGCGACCTGCGCGCCGACCTCGCCGCGCTGCTGCGGCCGTGGCTGGCCCGCCGGGGTCGCGACGAGCGGGCGGTCGCCGCCGTGCTCAGCGTGGCCGAATGGGAGCCCCGGATCAAGCGCGCCCTCGTCCAGGCCTTCGACCGTCCCCTCGCGCAGGCGGTCGGGGCCCTGCTGGCCGGCGCGGTGTCCGACGGGCAGGTCCCGGCCACCCGGGTGCACACGCTCAACTGGATCCTCCGCGGGCTGGCCCTCGACCGGCTGCGGGCGGCCAACCCGCGCTGCCCCGTCGACCTCGACGAGCTGGTCGACCACCTGGTCACCGGTCTCGGGCCGGAGCGCCGGCTCGCCTGACAAGTGCGGTGAGGCCGGCCGCGGTAGCCCGCGGCCGGCCTCGTCCTCCCCTCGACCGGCGCCCCGTCCCCTCCGGTGCGCCGGTCGTCGTGCGACCGGGACCGCCGATCCCCCGCGGCGTCCCCGGCCCGACCGGTGCACCGTCCCCTCCGGTGCGTCGGTCGTCGTGCCCGGCGGCGTCGTCCCCCACGACGCCGCCGGTCGAAGCGGCCGGCGGCTCCGTCCCCCCGTGCGATGGAGACGCCGGCTGTCCTCAGGCCCTACCACCGCCTGACTCCGCGCCCCGGTCCACTCCTCGCTGGTTCCTCACCGCGATGCTCCCGGGGCTGTGGTCAGGCCTGGTCAGGGCAGGCTCACCGCGCGGTGCCCGCCCGTTGCGCGCCGCTTAAGACGAAGTCCAGCGAGCTGGTGGCGCCTTCCACCAGGTCGGCGCTCGTGGTCGACGGCAGGCTCGTGGTGAGCAGCAGGTGGTCGGTGCCACCGGTGTCAGGGACGCCGCGCCGTTCAGCGGGACGTCGCTGACGACGGGGCCGGCGCAGTGGCGGGTCGTCGTCCGGCGCAGGCCCGGCCGCCCCCCACGCCCGGCGACGGAGGCAGCGGCCCCGAGGACAGCGACCGACGCGGCGATCCTCGCCCGCGTGCGGTGGGGCTGGTCTGCGGTGCTGCTCACGGGATCTCCTGGGTGCTCGTCCTTTTCTCCGAACACGGAGGACTCTGCTGGCCGAACCGCAGTTCACCCGCCGGGCAACCGCAAGGAACCCGCAAGATCCCGCCGCCGGAAGCGACCGGGGCCGCGCGGGGTTGTGCAGCCGGTCCGAGTGCGCGCGGTCCGTGTCGTTCAACCCGCTGCTGCTCGATCCCTGGCCCGGCTTCGCGGTCTTTCGTGGCCGAGGTCGCCGCCGTCCTGACCGTGGCCGCCCTCGCCTTCTCCCGCCCCGACGCCGCTCCGACGCGTAGCGCCCCCTGGGAGCACGCCGCGGGCGCGGCAGGGAGAGTGGAGCCCATGCACGACACCGACCCGCAGGCCGCCGGACGGAGGACCGCCGAGGAGCTGGTCCGCCGGCTCACCGACGACGACAGTGCCGGGGCCGACGAGCTGCTCGCCGGCGTCGAGGAGATCCGCGACCTGGTCTTCGTCGGCGCCGGCCTGACCTCGATCGCCCGCGCCGAGGGGCGGCGGCTGCCCCCCGCCCAGCGCGCCCAGGCCAGCACCCGCCAGCTGCGCCTGGGCACGGTCCGCGACGCCGGCCGCGACGATCCCGAGGCGCTGCGAATGTGGCTGCGCCGGGCCGCCGAGGAGATCGTGCTGATCCGCCGGCAGCAGGCGGTCGCCGACCGGTTCGCCGGCCGACCTACGGCCGCGCCGCCACCCGCGCCAGCGGCAGGGTGAGCAGCAGCGCGCCGGCCACCAGGACGTAGGTCCACGGCAGGCCGACCCCGGCGGCGACCAGGCCGAGTGCGAGCGCGCCGCCCGCTGTCCCGGCGTCGAACGAGGCGTTCCACATCGCGCTGGCGGCGGTGGCCCCGCCCTCGCCGGCGCGGGCGAAGGAGGCCAGCAGCGTCAGGTTCTGCACCGTGCCGTAGCCCGCGCCGAACACGGCGGCACCGGCCAGCACCCAGCCGGCCCCCGCGCCCAGGCCGAACGCGACGGCGGCCATCCCGGCCGCGGAGACGCCCACGGCCAGCGGCAGCAGCAGACGGGTGCCCGCGCGGTCGGCGAGCACCCCGGCCCGCCAACGGCTGACCGCCCCGGTGACGCCGAAGACCAGCAGCGCCGCCGTCGCCAGGACGCCGTCGGGCCGCTCGATCGGCAGAAAGGTGACCAGCCCGCCACCGGCGAGGGTGACCACGAGCAGCACCGCCGACGGGGCCAGCGCGGCGCGCACCGCGGCGCGGGAGGACGACGTCCCGGCCGGCGGCTCGGCGCGCGCACCGCGGACCACGGCGGGGACCAGTGGCAGCGCGAGCACCGGCGACGCGGCAAGCCAGGCCAGCCAGCCGGCGTGCCCGTAGAGCACGAGGGCGACCCCGGCGGGGACGGCGACCAGGTGCGGCACCGCGATCGCGAGCCCGTAGACGCCGATCGCCTCCCCGCGCCGCTCCGGCGGGGCCACCCGCGCGGCCAGCGTCGCACCGAGCACGGTGAGCACCGCGAACCCGAGGCCGCGGACGGCGGAGACCGCCGAGAGCCAGAGCAGCCCGTCGTCCACCGCGTACAGCGGGGCGGGGGCACCGAGGGCGGCCAGCCCCGCGACGAGCACCGGCCCCGCGCCGTACCGCGCGGTGAGCACCGGCACTGCCGACTGCCCGGCGATGGTGACGACGAGGAAGACCGCCGTGACCAGCCCCGCGGTGTCCACGGCGGCGCCTCCGGCGACCGCGTGGGCCGGCAGCGAGGCCAGCGTCAGGCTGTAGCCGACGAAGCCGAGCGCCGTCACGCCGGCCAGCGCGCGCATCGGCGGTAGCCGCCACAGGGACGTGCCGACCTCGGTCCTCCCGTCCACGCCCCTCCTCCGCTGCCGCCGGTTCGCCCGCTGATCATGACCGGGAGCGCCGTGGGACGTCACGGTGGGTGGTCGGGAGGTATGCCACGGTACCGCCGGGCGGGCTGGCTACGGTGCGCGGATGGCCCGACCAGCGTCGTCCTGATGGGGGTCTCCGGCTCCGGGAAGACGACGGTCGCCGCAGCACTGGCCCGCCGGCCGGGCTGGGCGTTCACCGAGGGCGACAAGCGGCATCCGCGGCCAACGTGGCGAAGATGCGCGCCGGCTCCTGGTCGGTGTGGTCGGCCTACGTCGCCGTTCCGGAGGAGCTGCTGACCGAGCGGATGTCCCGCCGCACCGGCCACTACATGCCGGCGTCGCTCCTGGGCAGCCAGCTGGCGACCCGAACCCGCTCGGGCGTCGACGAGCCCGGCGTCACGGTGCCCGGCACCGGCTCCCCGGAGGACGTCGTCGACGCCGTCCTCACCGCACTGGTCCAGGAACGCGACGTCGCCGTCCCTCCTCGGTGAAGCCGGCTCGGCAGGGCCACCTGCCGATGCAGGCCGCGCTCGGGTTGAGCGTCGCCGCCGCAGCCGGGATCGCCGCGTTCGCCCGCACACCCGGTCGACGGGTGTGCGGCTGGACGGCCACGGTCGCGGCGACGTGGCTGGCGGTGGTCTCCCTGGTCACCCCATGTGCGGGTAGCGGTGGTCGGTCGGCGGCACGAACGTCTCCTTGACCGACCGGGTCGAGGTCCAGCGCAGCAGGTTCTGCGCCGCGCCGGCCTTGTCGTTGGTCCCCGAGGCGCGCCCGCCGCCGAAGGGCTGCTGGCCGACGACGGCGCCGGTGGGCTTGTCGTTGACGTAGAAGTTGCCCGCCGCGAAGCGCAGGAAGCGCTGCGCGTGTGCGATGGCGGCGCGGTCCTGCGCGATCACCGCCCCGGTCAACGCGTACGGCGCCACCGCCTCCATCTGGGTGAGCACCGCGTCGTAGTCCGCGTCGTCGTACACGTGGACGGCGAGGATCGGCCCGAAGTACTCCGTGGTGAACACCTCGTGCCCCGGGTCGGTGCCCTCGATGATCGTCGGGCGCACGAAGAAACCCTCGGAGTCGTCGGCCTGCCCGCCGGCCACGATGGACAGCGCCGGGTCGTCGTCCACCCGGTCGAGGACGCCGGAGAGCTTCGAGAACGACTTCCGGTCGATCACCGCGCCCATGAAGTTCGACAGGTCGGTGACGTCGCCCATCGGCAGCGACTCGGTGACGCCGACCAGATCGTCACGCAGTCGGGCCCAGACCGACCGCGGCACGTACGCGCGCGACGCCGCGGAGCACTTCTGCCCCTGGTACTCGAAGGCGCCGCGGACCAGCGCGGTGCGCAACACGTCGACGTCGGCCGAGGGATGCGCGACGACGAAGTCCTTGCCGCCGGTCTCCCCGACGATCCGCGGGTAGCCCCGGTAGGAGGCAATGTTCCCCCCCACGGTGCGCCACAGGTGCTGGAACACCGCGGTGGAGCCGGTGAAGTGGATGCCGGCGAGGTCCCGGTCGGCCAGGACGACGTCGGAAACGGCAACCCCGTCGCCGGTGACCATCGTGATCACACCCGGCGGCAGTCCGGCCTCCTCCAGCAGCCGCATCAGGAAGTGCGCGGCGAACTGCTGGGTGGGCGCGGGCTTCCAGACGACGGTGTTGCCCATGAGCGCCGGGGCCGTGGGCAGGTTGCCGGCGATCGCGGTGAAGTTGAACGGGGTGACCGCGTAGACGAACCCCTCGAGCGGGCGGTGGTCGGTCCGGTTCCACGCGCCGGGCGAGGACACCGGCTGCTCGGCCAGGATCTCCCGGGCGAAGTGCACGTTGTAGCGCCAGAAGTCGATCAGCTCGCAGGCGGAGTCGATCTCGGCCTGGTAGGCGGTCTTCGACTGCCCGAGCATCGTCGCGGCGTTGAGCGTCTGCCGCTCCGGCCCGGCCAGCAGCTCGGCGGCGCGCAGGAACACCGCGGCCCGGTCGTCGAAGGACAGGTCTCGCCACCCCGGGGCGGCCGCCTTGGCACAGGCCACCGCCTGCTCCGCGTCGGCGTGCGTGGCGTGCGCGGCGGTCCCGAGGACGGCGGCGTGCCGGTGCGGCTGCACGACGTCGAACCGCTCGCCGCCGCCCAGCCGCCTCGACTCCCCGATCGTCATGGTCAGCTCGAGCGGGTCGCCGGCCAGCTCGGTGAGCCGCTGCTGCAGGGCCGCACGTTCCGGGGATCCGGGGGCGTAGGTGAGCACCGGCTCGTTGCGCGGCGGCGGTACCTGGGTGACGGCGTCCATGTGCAACCCCTCCTCGGAGCATCGTGGCCGGTCAGGACCCGCGGCCGGCCGCCGCGAGGCGGCGCCCCAGCACGTCGGCCAGGGAGTCGACCGCCCAGTCCAGCTCGGCGCGCTCGACCACCAGCGGTGGGGCCAGCCGGATCGTGGACCCGTGCGTGTCCTTGGCCAGGATGCCCCGCTCGGCGAGCGCCTGGCACACCTGGCGTCCGGTGCCGAGCTCCGGATCGACGTCGATCCCGGCCCACAGGCCCAGGCTGCGGACCGCGGTGACGCCCGCGCCGACGAGCTCGCGCAGCCGGCCGTCGAGGTGATCGCCCAGCACGCGGGCCCGCTCCTGCCACTCCCCGCCGGCCAGCATGCCGACGACGGCTCGTCCCACCGCGCAGGCCAGCGGGTTGCCGCCGAAGGTCGACCCGTGCTGGCCCGGACGCAGCACGCCGAGGACGTCGGCGTCGGCGACGACGGCCGAGACGGGCACCACCCCGCCGCCGAGCGCCTTGCCCAGCAGGTACACGTCGGCGACCACGCCGCTGTGCTGCACCGCCAGTGTGCGTCCGGTACGGGCGAGCCCGGACTGGATCTCGTCGGCGATCAGCAGCACGCCCTCGCGGGTGCACGTCTCGCGCACCTCGGGGAGGAACCCGGCCGGCGGAACGACCACCCCGGCCTCGCCCTGCACCGGCTCGAGTAGCACCGCGACGGTGTTCTCGTCGATGGCGGCCGCCACGGCGGCGCCGTCCCCGTACGGGACGGTGCGGAAACCCGGCGTGAAGGGGCCGAAGCCCGCGCGGGCCTCCGGGTCGTCGCTGAAGCTGATGACCGTCGTCGTCCGGCCGTGGAAGTTGCCGGCCATCACCACGATGTTGGCGCGGTCCGGCCCCACTCCCTTGACCTCGTAGCCCCACTTGCGGGCCACCTTGATGCCGGACTCCACGGCCTCCGCGCCGGTGTTCATCGGCAGGACCATGTCCTTGCCCACCAGGTCGCCCAGCTCGGCGACGAAGGGCCCCAGCTGGTCGTGGTGGAAGGCGCGGCTGACCAGGGTCAACCGGTCGAGCTGCGCACGGGCGGCGGCGAGCACGGTGGGGTTGGCGTGGCCGAAGTTGACCGCGGAGTAGGCGGCCAGGCAGTCCAGGTAGCGCCGTCCCTCGACGTCGGTGACCCAGGCACCCTCGGCCGAGGCGGCCACCACCGGCAGCGGCGCGTAGTTGTGCGCGGCCCGGCGCTCGACGAGCGCGACGGACTCCGCGGTCGACGGTGCCGCGCCGGCGGAGGCGGGCGAGGTCACCGGAGCTCCAAGGTGCAGCACTTCGCGCTCCCTCCCGCCTTGCGCAGTTCGGAGAGGTCGACCCCCACCGGCCGGTAGCCGCGCTGCCGCAGCTGCTCGGCCAGTCCGGTGGCCTCGGCCGACAGCACCACAGTGTGGCCGTCGGAGACCGCGTTGAGGCCGAGTACGGCCGCGTCCCGTGCTGAGGCGAGGACGGCGTCGGGGAACATCCGGCGGAGCACCTCGCGGCTGCCTTCGCTGAACGCCTCCGGGTAGTAGGCGACGGTCTCGTCGTTGAGCACGGCCAGGGCGGTGTCCAGGTGGTAGAAGCGCGGGTCGACCAGGGCCAGGCCGATCACCGGCATCCCGAACAGCTCCTGGACCTCGCGGTGCGCGGCCGGGTCGGTGCGGAAGCCGTGCCCGGCGAGGATGCGCTCCCCGACCACGAGGAAGTCGCCCTCGCCCTCGTTGACCGCTTCGGGGACGAGGGCCTCCTTCAGCCGGCCGCCGTCGACGGCGGCCTGGAACCACCGCTGGTAGGCAGGGCCCTCCGGGGTCCGCTGCGGGTGGGTGAACCGGGCGCCGAGGGCCCGCCCTCCGACCACCAGCCCACCGTTGGCGGCGAAGACCATGTCGGGCAGACCGGTTACCGGCTCGATGACCTCCACCGAGTGGCCCAGCTCCTCATAGGTGCGGCGCAGCGTCTCCCACTGGCGCATCGCCAGGCCGGCGTCCACCGCAGCCGCCGGGTCCATCCAGGGGTTGATGGCGTAGCTGACGGTGAAGTGGGCGGGCGGGCACATCAGATAGCGCCGCGGGGCGGTCAGCTGAGGGGTGGGCTTCCTCGGTGCGGTCATGGGCGGGCTCGCGTCTCCAGGGCTCGAGGCCGCCGACAACCGGCGACGCGTCGAACGCTAGATCCGCCGCAGAGTGGCGACAAGCGACGTCCGTTGCACGCCTGGACGCGATCCATTGCGGCATCATGGCCTGGGACGTCGATTCGTTGCAGAGGAGCAGGATGGACGACCTGGACCGCCGCATCGTGGCCTGCCTGTCGCGGGACGCCCGCGCCGCCTACGCCGAGATCGGCGCCGAGGTGAACCTCTCGGCCCCCGCGGTGAAGCGGCGGGTGGACCGGCTGGTCGACACCGGCGCCATCCGCGGGTTCACGGCACTGGTCGACCCGGCGGTGCTGGGCTGGCAGACGGAGGCCTACGTCGAGATCTACTGCAAGGGCACCGTCTCACCGGCGGACCTGCGGCGGAGCCTGGCCGACGTCCCGGAGGTCGTGGGCGCGTGCACGGTCTCCGGTGCCGCCGACGCCCTGGTGCACGTCCTGGCCTCCGACGTCCGGCACCTGGAGCAGGCGCTGGAGCGCATCCGCGACGAGCCCAACGTCGACCACACCGTCAGCGTCATCGTGCTCTCCCGGCTCATCGACCGGCCGCGCTCGTGACCCGCGCCGGCCTGCGGGGTCAGGACCGGGTGACCAGCGCGCGCAGGAAGAAGCGGAGGTTCGCCGGCCGCTCGGCCAGCCGGCGCATGAAGTAGCCGTACCAGTCGACGCCGTAGGGGACGTAGGCCCGCAGGCACAGGCCGTCGGCGACCAGGCGGCGCTGCTCGTCGGTCCGGATGCCGTGGAGCATCTGCACCTCCCAGGAGTCCGGCGTCCGCCCCTCGCGGGCGGCCAGTCGGCGGGCGACCGACAGCAGCCGCGGGTCGTGGGTGCCGACCATGGGGTGGCCCGGTCCGCGCATGAGGACGCCGAGGCAGCGGGCGTAGGCGGCGTCCACGTCGGCACGGGCCCGGAAGGCGACCGACGGCGGCTCGTCGTAGGCGCCCTTGACCAGCCGCACCCGCGAGCCGGGGACCGCGAGCGCGGCGGCGTCGTCCTCCGTGCGGCGCAGCGCGGCCTGCAGCACCGCACCGGTCCCGGGGTGGTCGCGGCGCAGCTCGGCGAGGACGGTGAGGGTGGAGTCGACGGTGCCCGACTCCTCCATGTCGAGGGTGACCGTGGTGCCGATGGCCGACGCCGCCTCGGCCACCGGGCGGACCAGCTCCAGCGCCAGATCGGTGCCGCCGCCGGGCAGCGCCTGGCCGAACGCGGAGAGCTTCACCGACACCTCGGCCGCGCGGCCCAGCCGCAGCGGCGCCAGGCCGTCGAGCAGCGCCAGGTAGGCGTCGCGCGAGCGCCCCGCTTCGGCGCGGTCGGTCACGCCCTCGCCGAGGTGGTCGAGGGTCACCGCGATGCCCTCCCCGGACAGCGAGCGGACGACAGCGAGCGCGTCGGCGAGGGTCTCGCCGGCGACGAACCGGTCGACCACCCGCCGGGTGGCCGGGGTGCCGGTGACGAGCCGGCGCAGCTCCGGGCGCCGGGAGGCGCCCAGCAGCAGAGCCTTCTGCGAGACCACGCGTCACCTCCGCCGCCGGGGACCCGACCCCTCCGACGCTAGGCAGCTCCGGTCCCCGGGACCAGCGACGGACGTGCGGACTCCCCTGGAGGTGTGGAAGGGGCGAGCTGCGTCGCGACGAGCCGCCGGAGCCGACCGGGCACTCGCCTCGTGACCGACCTCACACGCCGTCCCCCACGCGCGCCGGAGCGCAACCGCTCCCCTACCCTCGGAACCGGTATGGGTGCTGGAGGAGAGGCGTCGCCTCGACACGCGGGGGGCGCCGACGTCCTCACCGAGCTGCGCGCGGCCACCGCCGTCGAGCACGAGCAGGTGGAGTCGGCCCTCGCCCTGATGGACCCGCACCTGGGCCCCGACCGGCTGGTCGCCGTGCTCACCCGGCTGCACGCCTTCTGGACCGCCGCCGAGGCCGGCCTGGACGCCTGGGCCCGCCGGTGCCCGGCGGACGCCGAGATTGTCGCCTGGTCGCGGCGGCGCCGCGCGCACCTGTTCGCCGACGACCTGCGGACACTCGGGGCGGAGGGCTCCGACGGCGAGGGGCCGGAGCTGCCTGCCGTCGAGGACACCGACCAGGCACTGGGCCGGCTCTACGTCCTGGAGGGTTCCACGCTGGGCGGCACGTTCATCGCCCGCCACCTGGCCACCCTGCCCACCCTCGGACCCGACGTCCGGCTCGGCGCCTTCTCCCCCTACGGCGCCGACACCGGCGCGATGTGGCACGACTACCGCCGGGTGACCCGCGAGCGGGTCGCCGAGGGCGCTGACGCCGGCAGGGTGGTCGGGGCGGCGCGCGACACCTTCACCGCCCTGGCCGCCTGGTGCGCGCCGGTCGGGTCCTCGGCATGACCGACGCCCCCGGGGCGGAGCTACTGCCGGCGGGGACGCCGATCGACCTGTCCAACTGCGAGCGCGAGCCGATCCACGTGCCCGGCAGCATCCAGCCGCGCGGCGTGCTGCTCGCGGTCACCGAGCCTGACCTCGTCGTCGAGCAGGCGTCGGAGAACCTCGCCGACCTGGTCGGCGTGCCCGCCGCGGACGCGCTGGGGCGGCGGCTGCCCGAGGTGCTCGGGGTCGCCGCGGCCGGGGCCGTGGCACGGTCGGCCAGCGCCTTCGGCGACCTGCGGGAGCGCAACCCGGTCGAGCTGACTCTCGACGTCGGGGGCAGCCCGGTGCCGGTCGACGCGCTGCTGCACCGCACCGTCATCGGTACGGACGACGGCGTCTCCCCGCCGGCCACGATGCTGGTCGTCGAGCTGGAGCCCGCCCACGGCCCGCGCCCGTTCTCGTTCCCGAATACCTACCAGGCGGTGCGTGGCACGGTCGCCGACCTCAACCGGGCTACCTCGCTGCAGGAGCTCTACGACACCACCGCGCAAGCGGTGCGCGAGCTGACCGGCTTCGACCGCGTGATGGTCTACCGGTACGACGCCGACTACAACGGCAAGGTGGTCGCCGAGGCCATGGCCGCCGGGCTCAACTCCTTCCTCGGTCTGCACTACCCGGCCAGCGACATCCCGGCCCAGGCTCGGGCGCTGTACGAGAAGAACTGGATCCGGCTGATCTCGACGTCTCGACTACCGGCCGGTGCCGCTGCGGCCGGTGCTGGTGCCCTCGACCGGGGCACCGCTGGACCTGACCCTCTCGACGCTGCGCAGCGTCTCGCCGATCCACGTCGAGTACCTGCAGAGCATGGGCGTCGCGCCTCGATGTCGATCTCACTGCTGCGCGACGACAGGCTGTGGGGCCTCATCGCCTGCCACCACTACTCCGGTCCGCACGCCCCGCCCTACGCCACCCGGGCGGCCGCGGAGTTCCTCGGCTCGACGCTGTCGCTGCGGCTGGTCGACCGCGCCGAGGAGGAGAAGGTGCACCGCGCCCTGCAGGTGCGCTCGACGCTGGCCTGGCTGACCCGGGCCACCCTCGACGAGGACCGCCCGCTGGCCGACACCCTGCTCGGCTCGCCCAGCCTGCTGGACCTGCTGCCGGCCGACGGCGTCGTGGTGCACCTGAACGGCCACCGCGGCTGCCGCGGCACCCCGCTGCCCGACCGCGCCGCCGAGGCGGTCGCGGCGTGGGCCGCCGCCCGGCGCGAGGACGTCGTCGCCACCGACTCGCTGCCCCGGCACGCGCCGGAACTGCGGGTGCCGGTCCACCCCGCGTGCGGCGTGCTCGTGCTGCCGCTGGCGGAGGGGCAGTACGTGCTCTGGCACCGCGCCGAGGCTAGGCGCACGGTCGACTGGGGCGGCGATCCGCACAACAAGGCGATCGCCGAGCGGGAGGGCGACCGGTCCGGCTGAGCCCGCGCAAGAGCTTCGAGCGGTGGCGGGAGACCGTCCGCGACCGGTCCGAGCCGTGGACGGCGCAGGAGCTGGCCGAAGCCGGCGAGCTGCGCGCCCACCTGCTGGAGGCGCTGTACGCGCGCAGCCGCAGCATCGTCCGCGCCGTGGAGACGCTGCAGCGCTCGATGCTGACCGACCCCGCCGGAGTCGCCGTGCCTGCGGGTCGCCGTCCGTTACGTGCCGGCCGCGCGCGAGGCCCAGGTCGGCGGTGACTGGTACGACGTCATCGCGCAGCCCGACGGGTCGACGGTGGTCGTCATCGGCGACGTCGTCCGGCACGACATCGAGGCTGCCGCCGACATGGCCCAGCTGCGGGGGCTGCTGCGCGGCATCGCGTACGACAGCACCGACGGCCCGGCCACCGTGCTGCGCCGGCTGGACTCCGCCGTCGCGGGTCTGGGGCTACACGCCATGGCCACCGTCCTCGTCGGCCGGCTGACGCCGGAGCCGGCGACCGGCGGCGCCCGACTGCGCTGGTCCAGCGCCGGGCACCTGCCGCCGCTGCTCTCCGTCCCGGGCGACGGCGTGCTGCCGCTGACCACCCTCGGGACGAGCTGCTCCTCGGTGTGGACTCGGCCGCGCAGCGCACCGAGTCCGAGGTGCAGCTCGAGCCGGGCTCGACGCTGCTGCTCTACACCGACGGCCTCGTCGAGCGGCGCGACCAGGGCTTCGACGAAGGCGTCCAGCGACTGGCCGGCGAGCTGGTCGCCGTCCGGGACCGGCCGCTCGACGCGGCCTGCGACGAGCTGCTGGGCCGGTTGCTTCCCGAGGGCGCGGAGGACGACGTCCCGCTCGTGGCCGTCGGGCTGCGCGGCTGACGGCCCCCGCGCCGGTCGGTCAGCCGAGGGAGCCGATGAGCTCCCGGCAGGCGGTCTCGCAGCGCCGGCAGGCCTCGGCGCATACGCGGCAGTGCTCGTGCATGTCGGCGTGGTTCGCACACTCGTCGCCGCACGCCTTGCAGGCGGCGGCGCACGCCTCGAGGACGGCGCGGGTCAGGTTGGCGTCGTAGCCGGTGTGCCGGGAGAGCACCCGGCCGGTGGTGTCGCAGAGGTCGGCGCAGTCGAGGTTCGTGCGGATGCACTTGGTCAGCTCGGCCACCATCTCCTCGCTGAGACAGGCGTCGGCGCAGGCCGTGCACGCCTGCGCGCACTCGAAGCAGGCCTCGATGCAGGCGGTGAGCTTCTGCTTGTCAACGCCCCCGAGGTCGGCCGGGTAGGTGTCGAGCATCTGGCTGGCAACGGTCACTGGTCGATCCCCTCGTCGGCGGTCCGTCTCCGCCACGTACCCGCCCCGACGCCGGTCCGACGCATCCGGGGGCACGGATTTCCCGGCGGCCACCAGGAGATCCGTGCCCCGGGTCGTCATTCGCCGTCCTCCTCGCGCGGGGAGCGGAAGCGGGCGCTGAGCCCGTCGCCCTGGTCACCGCCCTCTCCGGGCAGCGGCGCATCGTCCTCCGCCGCGCGCACGACGGCGTCGTCGGCCACGTTGTCGTCCCGCCGGCCGGCGGGGGCGTCGCGCGCGAACTCCTCGAGCACCCGCCGCTCGTCGGCGGTCAGGTCAGCAGGCCCGAGGTGCTCGCCGGGCTCACCGGCGTCCGATCCGCTGGCCATGGCCGTGTCGGGGTCGCGGTCGTCCGGGCCGGTCATGGTCGCCTCCTATTCTGGGCTCGCCGGGTCAGCGGGGGAAGTTGGGCTCGAGGCGCGGCACGATCTGCATCTCCGGCACGAAGGCCGCCGGGTGCAGCGTCACCAGGTAGCGCACCATCTCCGCGACCGCCGACGGCGGCATCATCAGGTGGGCCGGGATGCCCCACTGCTCCATCATGGGCGTGTCCATCGCCGCGGGGATGACCGCCTGCACCCGGCACGGGAAGGGCCGCTCGACGCCGTCCTCGCCCCGGACCGCCTTCTCGCGCAGCTCCCGCTGGATGCACCGGGTGGCGTTGAGGAAGCCGGCCTTGGAGCCGTTGTAGGCGATGGCCCCGCTGCCCGAGGTGATCGCCGACAGGCTCACGATGTGCACCACGTCGGCGGTGCGGCCCTCCGGCAGGTGCTGCACCCGCTTCATGAACTCGCTGGTCAGGAAGACCGGGCCCTCGCAGTTGACCGCCTGCACCCGCTGGTAGTCCGCGAGGTCGATGTCGGTGATGTAGCCGGGCCGGTCGATCCCGGCGACGTTGGCCAGGATGTCGAAGGCGTCGCCGTGGGCGTCGAACAGCTGCTGCACCACCGAGCGCCGGCTTGCGTCGTCGGTCACGTCGAGGGCGACCACCTCCGCCGACCCACCCGCGTCGGCCACCAGCTTCGACGTCGCCTCACTGCCCGACGGGTCGATGTCGGCGATCGCCACGTGCGCCCCGGCCTCGGCCAGTGCCACGCAGGTGGCCCGGCCCAGTCCGCTCGCCCCACCCGTGACCAGGGCCACCCGCCCCTGCAACACCCTGCTGTCGGCCATCCGCTCCTCCGTCTGTCGATCGGGATGTCACCCACCAGCCTCACCGATGCCGACGCCCGTCGCAGGTCGGGACGATCATGCGGCCATGCCCACTCGCCGTGCCCCGGCGGCGTCACGCGACGGCCGCGCTCCCGGAGGTCGTCCGCACCCCGCCCAGGCCCGTGGCCCACACGTCGGCCAGCGTCACCGTCGGCAGCCCGCGCTCGGCGATCAGTTCCAGCAGCTGGGCGTAGACGGTCGTGATCGTCGGCTGGTTGGCGTGACCCACGACGATCGCCTGCGCGGCGAACCACCGGCGGGCGGCGTCCATCAGCTCGGCCGGCGTGAGCAGCCGGTTGTCCTCCAGCGTGCTGTTCCACATGACGACCGTCGGGTGCCCGAGCTCGGCGCTGATCCGGTCGACCCGCTCGTCGCGCGACCCGAAGGGCGGCCGCATGAACGGCGTCCGGATGCCGAAGGTGCTCGGGATCCAGTCCCGGTTGCGGCCGATCTCCTCGGCGACCTCGTCGTCGGAGAGCGTGGCCAGGTCCCGGTGCGACCAGGTGTGGTTGCCCATCGCCACCTGGCCGGAGTCGACGAGCGGCTGCAGCAGGTCACCGTTCTCCTTCCAGGAGGAGTAGCGGCCGTTGGGGAAGAAGGTCAGCCGGACGCCGCTGTCCTGGGCGAACCGGCACAGCGACCCGACGACCTCCGAACTGGTGCCGTCGTCGAGGGTCAGCGCCAGGGATGTGCCCTCGCCGGGCAGCCGGTCGACGACGCCGATGGGTGTGGGCAGCACCCCCGGCACCGCGGCGACGCCCGCCGGTTCGGCTGCCGCGGCGGTGCTCAGTGACCCCCGCGCGGGATCGACGAGCCCGACCGTGCCGCGGCCCACGGCCGTGCCGGCCAGCCCCGCTGCCAGGAAGAGGAGGAACCGACGGCGCTCCATGCGGCGGACGCTAGGCAGGGACGCGGACCGGCCCGCGCAGCGACACGGGGCCCCTGGGTGGCCGGCACGGTCCGTGCCGTCCCGGTGACCGCCCGTGCCCCCGCGGGGCCTCGACAGGGACGGTCAGCCGCGCGGGACCAGGCCGGCCTGCTCGATGAGCCGGGCCTGCTCGCGGCACCAGGGCGACCAGGCGTCACCCTCCTCCGACTCCTGGCGCTCACGGAAGGCCGCCCAGTCCAGCAGCTCCCACTCGCCGACCTCGGCCGGGTCGGGGGCCGGGGTGCCGGCGAAGCGGCCGAGGTAGACCGGGCACACCTCGTTCTCCACGACGCCGCGGAACTCGGCGCGGTAGCGGTACCCGGGCAGGGCCGGACGCAGCTCGTCGACCCGCAGTCCCAACTCGAAGGCGGCGCGGCGGGCGATCGCGGCGGCGTCGTCCTCGCCGGGGCCCGGGTGGCCGCAGACGGTGTTGGTCCACATGCCCGGGAAGGTCTGCTTCCCCTCCGCGCGACGGGTGACCAGCAGCCGGCCGGCCTCGTCGAACAGGTAGGCGGAGAAGGCCCGGTGCAGCGGCGTCTCGCCGTGGTGCACCAGCGGCTTGGGCATCGCGCCGATCGCCGTCCCGTCGTCGTCGAGCAGGACGATGAGCTCCTCCGAGGTGACCGTCACTCCGCCCATTGTCGTCCTACCGGCCTCCGACCGCCCTGCACCGACGGCGACCGCAGGGTGAGGACGGGACGCCCGGGGCCGACTGGCGGCCCGCCCCACCGGCGGGCACGGTTCCCGGGTGGACAGCTTCACGCGCGACGGTCTGGTCTTCAACGTCCGGGACGGCGGCCCGGCCGACGGCGACCCGGTCGTCCTGCTGCACGGCTTCCCGCAGGACGCCGCCGCCTTCACCGCCCTCGCCGAACGCCTGCACGCCGCGGGGCTGCGCACCCTCGCCCCCGACCAGCGCGGCTACTCCCCCGGCGCCCGGCCGTCGGGCCGAGCGGCCTACCGGCTGCGGGAGCTGACCGCCGACGTCCTGGCGCTGCTCGACGCCGCCGGGCTGGGCAGCGCGCACGTCGTCGGGCACGACTGGGGCGGGCTCGTGGGCTGGGCTCTGGCCTCCTGGCACCTCGACCGGGTGCGCACCCTCACCTCCCTGTCGGTGCCGCACCCGGCGGCGATGGCCAAGGCCTTCGTCACCAGCGACCAGGCGCTGCGGTCGTACTACATGGCGCTGTTCCAGTTGCCGGTGCTGCCCGAGCGGCTGCTGCTGGCCGCCGGCGGCGAGCTGCTGCGCCGGATCCTCCTGCGCGGCGACCTGCCGCCCGACCTCGCCGAGCACTACGTGGCCCGGATGCGCGAGCCCGGCGCACTGTCAGCGGCCATCGCCTGGTACCGGGCGCTGCCCCTGGACACCCGCGACCCCGTCGGCCGGGTCCGCGTGCCGACGCTGCACGTGTGGAGCACCGGCGACGCGTTCCTCGGCCGCGCCGCCACCGAGCGGACGCAGGCGTTCGTCGACGCGCCCTACCGGCTCGAGGTGCTCCAGGGGGTCCCGCACTGGATCCCCGAGCTGGCGCCCGAGCGCACCGCCGAGCTGCTCACCGGGCACGTCCGCGCGCGCGGCTGACGGCGCTCAGGACGGCCAGGTGCGCAGGCCGGAGAAGGTGGTGGCGACCAGGGCGTCGGCCAGCTCGTGGGGGGTCAGGCCGCCGTCGGGCCGGTACCACTCGGTGAGCGAGTTGACCGTGCCGAACAGCAGCCGGCTGGTGACGGCGGGGTCGACGTCGGGACGGACGTCGCCCTCCTCCTCGGCGGCCCGCACCAGGTCGGTGACGAAGCGGTCGAAGCTGCGCCGACGGTCGAGGGCCGCCCGCTCCACCTCGGAGTTGCCGCGCACCCGCAGCAGCAGCGTCACGAAGGGCAGCTCGGCCGCCAGCACCCGCACCGAGCCGCGGACGACGTGCTCGAGCCGGTCGATGGCCCGCCCCCCGGTGGCGCCGGGCTCTGCGGTGACGGCGAACAACGCGTCCAGCGCCCGGTCGAGGGCCAGGCGCAGCAGCTCCACCTTGCTCGGCACGTGGTGGTAGATCGCCGCCTTGGTGATGCCCAGCCGGGCGGCGAGCTCGGCGGTGCTCGTGGCGTCGTAGCCGCGCTCGTTGAAGACCTCGACCGCCGTGTCGAGCAGCGAGTCCAGCGAGTGGCCCGGGCGGCCCCGCCGCGCCGGTGCGACGGTCATGCACGCTCCCGGTTGTCGTACAGCCGCTTGAGCTTGCCGACCGAGCGCGCCAGCGTCTCCGGGTCCACCACCTCCACCTCGACCGTGGTGCCGATGGTGTCCTTGACGCACTGAGCCACCTCCGCGGCGGCGGGCGCACGACGCTCGGCCGGGCAGTCGGGACGGGCCTCGACCCGCACGGTCAGGTGGTCCATGCGGCCGCGGGTGGTCAGCTCGAGCGCGAAGTGCGGCGAGAGCCCCGGGGTGCGCAGCACGACCTCCTCGATCTGGGTCGGGAAGAGGTTCACCCCGCGCAGGATGATCATGTCGTCGGTGCGGCCGGTGACCTTCTCCATCCGCCGCATGCCCGGCCGGGCGGTGCCCGGCAGGAGCCGGGTGAGGTCCCGGGTGCGGTACCGGACGACCGGCATCGCCTCCTTGGTGAGCGAGGTGAACACCAGCTCCCCGACCTCCCCCTCGGCCAGCACCTCGCCGGTCAGCGGGTCGATGACCTCGGGATAGAAGTGGTCCTCCCAGACGTGCAGGCCGTCCTTGGTCTCCACGCACTCCTGCGCGACGCCAGGGCCCATCACCTCCGACAGGCCGTAGATGTCGACGGCGTCGATGTCCAGCCGCTCCTCCATCTCGCGGCGCATCTGCTCGGTCCACGGCTCGGCGCCGAAGATGCCGATCTCCAGGGAGCTGGCCCGGGGGTCCAGGCCCTGGGCCTCGAACTCGTCGATCACGGTGAGCATGTAGGACGGCGTGACCATGATGACCCGCGGCCGGAAGTCGGTGATCAGCTGCACCTGCCGCGGCGTCATGCCGCCGGACACGGGGACGACGGTGCAGCCCAGCCGCTCGGCGCCGTAGTGCGCACCCAGTCCGCCGGTGAACAGCCCGTAGCCGTAGGCGTTGTGCAGCACGTCGCCCCGGCGACCGCCGGCCGCCCGGATCGAGCGGGCCATCAGCGTCGCCCACACGTCGAGGTCGGCCTCGGTGTAGCCGACCACCGTCGGCTTGCCCGTCGTGCCCGACGAGGCGTGCACCCGGCGGACCTGCTCACGCGGGACGGCGAACATGCCGAACGGGTAGTTGTCGCGCAGGTCGGCCTTGCTCGTGGTCGGGAACCGCGCGAGGTCGGCCAGCTCGCGGCAGTCCTCGGGATGCATCCCCGCGGTGTCGAACACCCGCCGGTAGTGCGGGACGTTGTCGTAGGCGTGTCGCAGCGACCAGCGGAGCCGGTCCAGCTGGACGGCGCGCAGCTCGTCGACCGAGAGGCGCTCCGCCGGGTCGAGGGTGTCCGGATCGGGCGTGGCGCCCACCCGCCGTCCCGCGGTCGTCGTCATGGCCCGCCGTCCCCTGTCTCCCCGGCACCCGCCAGGGGCGCTTGTGTCCCGTCGTGTCCTGGGCCACACTATTCCTGACCGGTCAGTCAGTAAACCCGTGAGGAGGGCCGTGTCCGCGCCCGCGCTGGAGCACCCGCTGGACGAGGTCGCGCTGCAACAGCAGTTCGACACCACGATCGCCGCCGGCCACCGCATCGAGCCGCGGGACTGGATGCCCGAGGGGTACCGCAAGGGGCTGATCCGGCAGATCGCGCAGCACGCGCACTCGGAGATCATCGGGATGCAGCCCGAGGGCGACTGGCTGCTGGCCGCGCCGTCGCTGCGGCGCAAGGCCATCCTGCTGGCCAAGGTGCAGGACGAGGCCGGCCACGGCATGTACCTGTACGCGGCCGCGGAGACCCTCGGCGCCGACCGGGCCGATCTGACCGACAAGCTCATCGAGCGCAGGCAGAAGTACAGCTCGATCTTCAACTACCCGACGCTGACCTACGCCGACGTCGGTGTCATCGGCTGGCTGGTCGACGGCGCGGCGATCTGCAACCAGGTGCCGCTGTGCCGCTCCTCCTACGGCCCCTACGCGCGGGCGATGATCCGGGTCTGCAAGGAGGAGTCCTTCCACCAGCGGCAGGGCTACGAGCTGCTGATGACGATGATGGGCGGCACCGACGAGCAGCGGGCGATGGTGCGGGACGCCGTCGACCGGTGGTGGTGGCCCTCGCTGATGATGTTCGGCCCGCCGGACGACGACAGCCCCAACTCGGCGCAGTCGATGGCGTGGGGCATCAAGCGGCACAGCAACGACGAGCTGCGCCAGCGCTACGTCGACATGAGCGTGCCGCAAGCGCAGTTCCTCGGCGTCACGCTGCCGGATCCGGACCTCGCCCTCGACGAGGCGACCGGCCACTGGCGGTTCGGGCCCATCGACTGGGACGAGTTCAAGCGGGTGCTCGCCGGGAAGGGCCCCTGCAACGACGAGCGCATCGCCCGCCGCCGGGCCGCGCGGGACGACAACGCCTGGGTCACCGAGGCGGCCACCGCCTACGCCGAGAAGCACGGCCGATGAGCGACGTGACGGCCGAGGGCGGGCACGGCGCCGTCCCCACCGGGCCGCAGGTGCCGGTCGAGCCGAAGCCCACGGTCAGCCGCCGGGACTGGCCGCTGTACGAGGTGTTCGTCCGCGGCAAGCGTGGCCTCAACCACGTGCACGTAGGCTCGCTGCACGCCCCCGACGACGAGATGGCGGTGCACGCCGCACGCGACGTCTACACCCGGCGCAACGAGGGCGTGAGCATCTGGGTGGTCCGGGCCGCCGACATCACCGCCTCCAGCCCCGACGAGAAGGACCCGATGTTCGCCCCGAGCGGCGACAAGGTCTATCGGCACCCGACCTTCTACGAGATCCCCGAGAACGTCCCCCATATGTGAGTGGAGTGCGAGGGTCGTGTTTTCCGCGCCCTCGCACTCCGATAGGAGCGGCATGGCGCACGAGGAGACCGTCTACGACGCGCTGGACCACGCGCACGGTGGCGAAGGGCAGTGGGCGTTCGGCACCGGCTTCGACGAGCCGCTGGCCGGCGTCGACACCACCGTGCCCGACGGCGTCGACCCGGCCGACCTGGGCTGGTACTGCCTGATGCTCGGGGACGACGCCCTGGTGCTCGCCCAGCGGCTGACCGAGTGGGTCACCGCCTCCCCCGAGCTCGAGGAGGAGGTCGCGGTCGCCAACGTGGCGCTGGACCTGCTCGGCCAGGCCCGGCTGCTGCTGGCCCGCGCCGGCTCGGTGGGGGTGCTCGGCCGGTCGCGCGAGCGGGCCACCGCGAGCATCCCGGACGAGGACGCACTCGCCTACTTCCGGGACCCCGACGAGTTCCGCAACACCGGGCTGGTGGAGGCGGTGAACGGCGACTTCGGGCAGACCATGGTGCGGCTGCTCGTCGCCTCGACGGTCCGCCTCGCGGTGTTCACCCGGCTGCGCACCTCCCGGGACCCGGTGCTCGCCGCGATCGCGGCCAAGGGCGTCAACGAGCTGGCCTACCACCGTGACCACGCCGCGCGGTGGGTGCTGCGCCTCGGCGACGGGACGGCGGAGTCGCACCGCCGCGCGCAGGACGGGGTCGACGCGGTGTGGCCGCTGCTGGCCGACCTTTTCGCCGCCACCGACGGGGAACAGCGGCTCGTCTCCGGCGGGGTCGCCGTCGACCCGGCCGACGTCCGCGCAGAGGTCCACTCCGTGCTCAGTCACGTGCTGGAGCAGGCCACCCTGCGGGTGCCCGGCTGGCCGGCCGACGTGCCACCGCGCGGGCGGGCCGGGGAGCACGGCCCGGAGCTGACTGACCTGCTGGGCACGCTGCAGGGGCTGGCCCGGCAGCACCCGGCGGCCACGTGGTGAGCGCGGTGACCACCACGACCGACCCCCGGGCCGTCGCCGAGACGGTCACCGACCCTGAGCTGCCCGCGCTGACCCTCGCCGACCTCGGCGTGCTGCGTGACGTCCGGGTCCAGGACGGCACCGTCGTCGTCGAGATCACCCCCACCTACAGCGGCTGCCCGGCCATGGGCGTGATGCGCGCCGACCTGCTGCACGCCCTGCACTCGGCCGGCTTCGACGACGTCGAGGTCCGCACCGTCCTCGCCCCCGCCTGGAGCACCGACTGGATCAGCGACGAGGGCCGCCGCAAGCTGGCCGCGGCCGGCATCGCCCCGCCGGGGAAGGCGCCCGTGCGTTCCCCGGGGCCGGTGCCGCTGCAGCTCGGTTCGACCCGCCGCAGCGCCGCCTGCCCGCTGTGCGGCTCGGCCGACACCGAGGAGCTCAGCGAGTTCAGCGCGACCGCGTGCAAGGCCCTGCGCCGCTGCCGCAGCTGCCGCGAGCCCTTCGAACACGTGAAGGACATCTGACCCCGTGGAACGACAGGGAGCGAGCATCGCAGCGAGCGCCGGCGAGCGAGGAGCGGAGCGACCGCGGAGTTCCACTGAAGGCGCAGCCGCCAGCACCCGGCGACGCCCGCAGTTCCACCCGCTGACCGTCGCCGCGGTGGAGCGGCTCACCGACGACGCCGTCGCGATGACCTTCGACGTCCCCGCCGAGCTGGCCGACGACTACACGTTCGCCCCCGGCCAGGCCCTCACCCTGCGCCGGGTGGACGGCGAGCGGGACGAGCGCCGCTCCTACTCGATCTGCGCACCGGTGGGTGCCGCTCCGCGGGTGGGCGTCCGGGAGGTCCCCGGCGGCTTCCTTTCCTCCTGGCTCGTGCACGACGTGCGCCCCGGTGAGCAGATCGAGGTGCTGCCACCGTCGGGCACCTTCACCGCCGACATCTCCCTCCCCGCCGACCACGTCTTCGTCGTCGCCGGCTCCGGCATAACCCCGGCGCTGTCACTGGCCGCCAGCGTGCTGCGGGACGGGCAGTCCACGGTCACCGTCTTCTACGGCAACCGCCGGACCGACACCGTGATGTTCGCCGACGAGCTCGCCGACCTGAAGGACCGCTACGGCACCCGCCTGCAGCTGGTGCACGTCCTCTCCCGCGAGCCGCGCGACGCCGAGCTGACCAGCGGCCGGCTCGACCGGGCACGACTGCACACCCTGATCGACGCGTTCGTCGACGCCGGGCACGTCGACCACTGGTGGCTGTGCGGCCCGCGCGGGATGGTCACCGACGCCCGCGAGGTGCTGGCCGAGCTCGGCGTCCGGCCCGAGCGGGTGCACCAGGAGCTGTTCTTCGTCGACGACGTCCCGCCGGAGCCGGTCCGCGGCGACGAGCAGACCGTCGAGGGTCCGAGCAGCGAGGTCACCGTCGTCCTCGACGGGCGGACGACGACCCTCGCCCTCCCCCGCGACGTGCCGGTGCTGGACTCCGCGCAGCAGGTGCGCGGGGACCTGCCCTTCGCCTGCAAGGGCGGGGTCTGCGGCACCTGCCGGGCGCGGGTCACCGACGGCGAGGTGCGGATGCGCCGCAACTACGCCCTGGAGCCCGCCGAGGTCGAGGCCGGGTACGTGCTCACCTGCCAGTCGCTGCCGGTCTCCGACGCCGTCACCGTCGACTTCGACGCCTGAGCCGGTGCACCCGTAGGCCGACCCGGCTCAGACGGCGGCCGGCTCGCGCGCCCCCAGGGACCGGTAGACCGCCGTCTCGAGGTCGTAGTAGCCCTGCACCGAGGTCGTGTCGACGAACGGCAGGATCTGCGTCGCCCAGAAGCCGGCGATGCCGTTGCGCCGGTCAATCCAGTAGTAGAGGTTGCCCAGGCCGGCCCACGCGAGCGAGCCCGCGGGCCGCCCGGTCGGGGCGTCCTCGTCGTTGACCATGAACGTCAGCGCCCAGGACTTCGACAGCCCGGGGAAGAACTCCGCGTGATTGGACAGCGACGGGATCACCCCCGGCAGGCCCTTGACCTTGAGCTCTCCGAGGCCGTTGCGCTCGGCCATCGCCACCGTCGACTCCTGGAGCACGCGCCCACCGGGACCGGCGCCGTCGTTGAGCCACATCCGCAGGAATCTGGCGTAGTCGAGCACGGTCGAGTACAGGCCCTGACCGCCCATGTGCAGCTCGGGCTCGGCCGGCCACTCGAAGTCCAGGGGCGTCAGCGACCCGTCGTCCCCCCGCGTGTGGACCTTCGCCAGCCGGCTCCGCAGCTGCGGAGTGAGGGTGAACGAGGTGTCGGTCATCCCCAGGGGCTCGAACACCAGCTCGGCCATGACCTCGCCGAGCCGGCGGCCGGTGATCCCCTCCACCACGAGGCCCGCCCAGTCGAGGCTGGACCCGTACTCCCACTGCTCGCCGGGGTCGAAGAGCAACGGGGTGGCGAGGGCGGCGCGGCTGCAGTGTTCACGCTCGGCTGGCCGTGCTCGGTGGCCAGCCGGTTGTAGTGCTCGTTGAAGAAGTCGTAGCCGAAGCCGGCGGTGTGCAGCAGCAGCATCCGGGTGGTGATGTCCCGCTTCGGGGGGCGCAGCCGCGGGCTGCCGTCGTCGGCGAAGCCGTCGAGCACCTGCAACTCGCCGATCTCGGGCACGTACTGCCTGGCGGGGGCGTCGAGATCGAGCCGGCCCTCCTCGACCAGCTGCAGGCAGGTGGTGCCGGTGATCGCCTTCGTCGTGGAGAACATCGTGAGAACCGTGTCGGGGGTCATCGCCGCACCCTCGCCCAGGACCCGCTCGCCCGCCGCGCCCTCGTAGACGTCGCCGTCGCGGTCGGTCACCACCGCGGCCACGCCAGGCACCCGGGGACTGCCGGAGACCACCCGCTGGAGAAGGGCGTCCACGGCCTGCTGCATCTCGGTCATCGAACCCTCCCGATCGGCCGACGGCCGCGCTGGCGTGGTCGGTGGCCTCGCTGCTGGTGTTCCGGTTCCTCATCGGGCTGGGCCTGGGCGCCGAGCTGCCGGTCGCCTCGACCCTGGTCAGCGAGTACGCCCCGGCCCGGGTGCGCGGCCGGGTGGTCGTGGCGCTGAAGGCGTTCTGGGCGGTCGGCTGGCTGCTCGCCGCGCTGATCGGCTACCTCTCGTCCCCCGGAGCGACGCCGGCTGGCGGTGGGCGCTGGCGCTGGGAGCCGTCCCCGCGCTGTACGCCGTGGTGGTGCGCCGCGCGCTGCCGGAGTCGGTCCGGTTCCTGGAGCTGCGCGGTCGCAGCGACGAGGCCGAGGGCGTCGGCACCGGCGCGGCCGGTGCCCGCGCCCCGTCCGGGCGCGCTGTGGGCCGCGGGCACCCGCCGTCGGACGGCGGCGCTGTGGGCGGTGTGGTTCGGCATCAACTTCGCCTACTACGGCGCCTTCATCTGGCTGCCCACGCTGCTGTTCACCCAGGGCTTCTCCCTGGTCAGGTCGTTCGAGTTCACCCTGCTGATCACGCTTGCCCAGCTGCCCGGCTACGCCGCCGCGGCGTTCCTCGCCGAGCGCTGGGGCCGCCGGCCGGCGCTGGTGGCGTTCCTGCTGGGCTCCGCGGCCGGCGCCGGGCTGTTCGCGCTGGCCGAGGGCGACACCGCCGTCCTGGTCACCAGCATGGTGCTGTCGTTTTTCAACCTCGGCGCCTGGGGCGCGGTCTACGCCGTGACGCCGGAGGTCTACCCGACCGCGCTGCGCGCCACCGGGGCCGGCGCCGCCGCCGGGTTCGGCCGGATCGCCTCGATCGCCGCCCCGCTGTGCGTGCCGCCGCTGCTGGCCGCCGGCGGCAACGCCCTGGTCTTCGGCACCTTCGCCGCCTTCTTCGTGCTCGCCGCGCTGGCGGCCGTCGCGCTGCCCGAGCGCCGCGGCGAGTCGCTGGAGGCCGCCGCCGGCTGACCGCGGCGACCCGTTCGGCGCTGGACCGGGTACAGCGAGCCCGACGCGGGTAGCGGCCAGGCATGGCTGAACCGACGCGCGACCACCTGCAGGGCCTGAAGGTCGCCGTGACCGGCGCCAGCGGCAACCTGGGGACGGCGCTGCTGCGCCGGCTCACCGCACCGGGCAGCGGCGTGGCCGAGGTGCGCGGCCTGGTCCGGCGCCGGCCGCCGTCCCTCGCCCCCTACGACGGCGTCCGGTGGCACCTGGCCGACCTCGGCGAGACCCGCAGCGAGCACGAGCTCACCCGCTTCCTCGACGGCGTCGCCGCCGTCGTCCACCTGGCCTGGGCGATCCAGCCCGGCCGGCAGCCCGAGCGGCTGCACCAGGTCAACATCGACGGCACCCGCCGGCTGGCGCGCGCCGCGGCGGCCGCGGGCGTGGCGCACTTCGTGCACCTGTCCTCGGTCGGCGCCTACGCCGCCGGCGCCGGCGACCGGAAGGTCGCCGAGGACTGGCCGGTCACCGGCATCCCCAGCTCCCAGTACAGCCGGGACAAGTCGCAGGCCGAGCTGGTCGTCCGCGAGCTGCTCGGCACCCGGAAGGGGACGACGCTCACCGTCGTGCGGCCGACGCTGGTGCTGCAGCCCGAAGCCAGCAGCGAGATCGGCCGCTTCTTCCTGGGCCCACTGTTGTTCGGTGCTGTCCGTCTGCTGCCCGGGTCGGTGGCCACGCTGCTGCCGCTGCTGCTGCCCTCCCTGCGTGTGCAGTTCGTGCACGCCGACGACGTGGCCGACGCGCTCCTGGCCATGCTCGACCGCCGCGCCCCCGGCCCGTTCAACCTCGCCGCCGAGCCCACCTTCGACGCCGACGGCCTCGCCCGCGCACTCGGCACGGTGCGGGTGCCGGTTCCAGCGATCGCGCTGCGGACAGCGCTGTCAGCCGCCTTCCACGCCCACCTCGTGCCGAGTGAGCCCGGCTGGCTGGACGTCGGTCTGCAGGCGCCGGCGCTGGACACCTCCCGTGCCCGCCGGCTGCTGGACTGGGCGCCGGTGCACGCCGGGGACGAGGTGCTGCGGCAGTTCGTCGCCGCGTTGGGCCGGGGCGAGGGCGCGCCCGGTCCGCTGCTGCACCCGGCCGGCGGGCCCGAGCGTGACCCCGGCGGCGACCCGGCCAACGCGCCTGGCCCGCGGACCGACTGAGGGGCGGCGCTAGTCCGACTCGCGGGCCGTCCAGGCCCCGACCGGGCGGTCCATCGACCCGAACACCCCGGCGGCCCGCTCCGGGCGCAGCGCGACGAAGAGGCCCTCGGCTTGCGCCAGCACGGTGTCCGGGTCCTCCTCGGTGGCCAGCCGCGCGGTCGCGGTGGTGCGGCGGCCGTCGGTCTCGCCCATCTCAGCGGTGAGCACCAGCGGAACGCCGAGGGGCACCGGCCGGCGGTAGCGCACGGTCAGCGTGGCGGTCAGCCCGCCGCGCCCGGCCGCCCGTATGGCGCGGGCCAGCACGTGGTCGAGCAGGGTGGCCACCACGCCGCCGTGCACCAGCCCGGGCGGGCCCTCGTGGGCCTTGCCCACGGTGACCCGGCCGGTCGCCCGGCCGTCGGGGGTGTCGCTGGCCTCCAGCGGCGGCGCGACCGGGCTGCCCGGGCCGTAGACCGGGCTGTACCAGCGCTCGCCGGTGTCCGGGTCGTCGACGGAGGCGACCCCGTGCAGGCCGCGGTCGGCGGCGCAGCCG
>JALYNA010000366.1 GCA_030773455.1 Actinomycetota bacterium | reverse complement strand
GGCCGGCCGAGTGCCGGCCCGCCCCCGTGCGTTCTCCCCTCCGATCCTCCCAGCCCGGGCGACTAGGCGTGCGCGGGCTCCATGGCGAGGCCGGAGGTGTCCGCCGCGTGCAACGTCTCGGGGCCCTCCTCGTAGTCCCGGCCGCGCACCAGCTCCTCCGGGTCGCCGGGGAGGCCGTCGTGCGCCGCCGGGGACGGCACCGGCTCCGCCGGGCGCGCCGACCGGCTGCGCTTGAACACCCCGGTACCGCGGGCCAGGTTGTGGCCGACGGCGGCGGCCCGGATCCGCGGCGTGCTGCGCCTGCCGTTCTCGCTCTCCCAGCTGTGCGTGGTCAGGGTGCCCTGGACGACGACCGGGTCGCCCTTGCTGACGCTGCCCGACACGTTGCCCGACAGCTCGTTCCAGCACTCGACGTCGACCCAGAAGGTGCCGGCGTCGACGAACTCCTGGGTCTGGCTGTCGAAGCGGCGGGCGGTGGAGGCCAGCCGGAAATTGGTGACCGCGCCGTTCTCCAGGCTGACGCGGCGGGGCGAGTCGACGACGTTGCCGACGACGGTGACGTGGGTGTCGTTCACGGTGCTCCTCAGGGGCTCTCCGCCGTCATCGGCGGGGACCGGCGCGCTGCAGGTCCACCCAGGACCTTGCGACGCGGCCGACCAGCGCGGGCGCCGGGACGGGCATCTGTGGACGAGCCCCGGCCCTGTGGACGAGGCGATCCGGACTGTCGCCATCGACCGCTGAGCTCCTCCGCGTGACGACGTCGACCACCGCACGCCGACCCGGCCGGGACGGCGGAGGTGCGATGATCGGAGCCCGAGCGCCCGTAGCTCAGCGGATAGAGCAGCCGCCTTCTAAGCGGCCGGTCGCAGGTTCGATCCCTGCCGGGCGCGCCGCCAGGTCACGGGCTCGTGCAACACGGCGTTCCGGACGGAGACCTCGGGACCGGCACCACGGGAGCGCCTCGACACCGAGGCTGCTCAGTCCCCCGGCGGATGAGTGTCCAGGAAGGCCTGCGCCCGACGCGCGTCCCGCCGGAGGAAGGGGGCGCTCGCAGCGCAGAGCAGCATGAACGCGGTCGCCACGCCCACCCGCCACCAGGACGGCTGGGCGACCGCCTGGCCCGCCCACATCACCATCAGGCCGAGGTTGAGCCCCAGGGCGGCCTGGCCCTGCAGCAGGCCTTCGGCGAGCAGACGCGCCAGGCCGACCCGCGCCGGGTCGACAGGCGCTTTCCCACGGACCTGCGCCAGGAGCTCTTTCCGCTGGCGCGCGGTCAGGACCAGCAGCGGGCTGCGCCAGGCGTGGAGACGGCGCAGCCCGCGGCGCTGCCGGATTAGGGCGACGAACGCGCCCAGCAGGCCGGCCGTCATCACCACGAAGCCGGTGACGACCTGCCAGGTGGGCACGTCCGGCGGATCGGCCTCGCCATCGACCACGAGCACGCCCACCACCGCGGCGAGGGCCCCGAGTGCGACAACAAGACCGGTGACGACGAGCAGGCGGACCCGGCGTGTCCGGCGCAGCCACCGCTGGCCGGCCTCCGACGGGGTGCCGGCCAGCAGGGCATCTGCCTCCGCCCATCGGACGTCGTCAGCGGAACCGGCGGAGGCCGGGATGCGGTCGGCGGCGGGGTCGTGGGAGGTCATCCCCCGCAGCATGACCCGCCGACGGCGGTCTTCCATTTCCCTGGTCCGGGCTCCATCCGAGCGAGCGACACGCTCCGGGGATAGACCTCGGGCCCCTGGAGTCCTGCAGGACCCCAGGAGGACGAGGACCGCCCCAGGAGCGGTCAGGCCGTGGCGCGCTGCTCCGGCGGCAGCCAGCCGATCGCTGGGGCGACGGAGCGGGCGATCGTCTCCAGCAGCCGGGCGTTGTACTCGACGCCGAGCATGTTGGGCACGGTGAGCAGCAGGGTGTCGGCCTCGCGGACGGCGGCGTCCTTGGCCAGTTCCTCGGCCAGCTGGTCGGGCTCGCCGACGTAGCTCTTGCCGAAGCGGGCGCGCACGCCCTCGAGCAGGCCGACCTGGTCCTCCCCCGAGCGCTCGCCGAAGTACTGCCGGTCCAGGTCGCTGGTGATGGGCAGAACGCTGCGGCTCACCGAGACCCGCGGCGTCCGCTCCCAGCCGGCCTCGGCCCAGGTCGCGCGGTAGCGGGCGATCTGGTCGGCCTGCAGCTCGTCGAAGGGCACGCCGGTTTCTTCGCTGAGCAGCGTGGAGCTCATCAGGTTCAGCCCCTGGCGCGCAGCCCACTCACCCGTCGCCCGAGTGCCGGCGCCCCACCAGATGCGCTCGGCCAGGCCGGGCGACTGCGGCTGGACCGCCAGCTTGCCCGGCATGCCGCCGGTCATCCGCGGGTCGGCGTCCACCAGCCGCTCGCCCTGGACCGCCGCCAGGAACAGTGCCGTCTTCTGCCGGGCGAGGTCGGCGTCCGACGTGCCCTCCGACGGCACGTACCCGAAGGCCTCCGAGCCGCGCAGCGCCGTCTCGGGGGACCCCCGGCTGACGCCGAGCTGCAGCCGGCCGTCGGCGAGCAGGTCGGTCTCCGCCGCCTCCTCGGCCATGTAGAGCGGGTTCTCGTAGCGCATGTCGATGACGCCGGTGCCGACCTCGATCCGGCGGGTACGCGCGGCCATGGTGGCCAGGAGCGGGAACGGTGCGGCCAGCTGCCGGGCGAAGTGGTGCACCCGCACGTAGGCGCCGTCCAGCCCGAGCTCCTTGGCCGCCACGGCCAGCTCGACGCTCTGCACGAGCGCGTCCCGCCCGGTCCGCACCTGCGAGCCCGGGATCGGCTGCCAGTGCCCGAAGGACAGGAACCCGATCCGCTTCTCCATCACCCTCACCTCTCGTCTCCCTGCAGCGCTCGAGCACCGGGAGCCCCGCGCGTGTTCCCGGCGGCGGGGAGCGCCACCCTGATGCAGCGCCCCGCCGTCGTCCCACTCGTCACCCCTGCCTCACGGTGCCCATTTCGTCACCGGCTGTGACCAGACGACCACGACTCTCCGTCCCCGGGTTCCCGTACTGGAGGGCTCCGGTCCCGCACGCTGTGCTGGTGAACCTGAGCGCCTCCGACGTGTCGCGCCCCCCGCAGGGGGCCCCCGCCGCCGCCGGCCCGAGGCTCCGCGCGATCGACACCCTGCTCGCCGACCGCGGGCAGCTCTTCCGTGCCCTGTTCCTCGCCGCGCCGATCCCCAAGGCCCTCGTCGACCTCGACGGCCACCTGCTCGTGGTCAACGACGCGCTGTGCGCCATGACCGGCCGCACGCCCGAGGAGGTGGTGGGCCGGCACGTCGACCTGCTCGCCCACCCCGACGAGGCCCCGGTGCCCGACCACGCCGACGGCCCCCTGGACCCCTGGCTGCGGGTCGACGGCGAGCGGCGGCTGCGCCGCGCCGACGGCACCGAGCTGTGGGCCACCCAGTCGCACGAGGTCATCCACACCAGCACCGGGACGCCGCAGTTCGTCGTCCTCTCGCTGGTGGACGTGACCGACCGCCGCCGCGCGGAGGAGGACCTGGTCCGCCGCGCCTTCACCGACCCGCTGACCGGCCTGCCCAACCGGCGCGCCCTCAACGACCGGCTCAACCACGCTCTGGCGCTGTCCCGCCGCCGCGGGCTGCAGGTCGGCCTGGTGCACCTCGACCTGGACCGGTTCCAGGCGGTCAACGACGTCCTCGGGCACGAGGCCGGCGACCAGCTGCTCATCCAGGTCGCCGACCGGCTGCGCTGGAGCACGCGGATCGAGGACACCGCCGTCCGGCTGGGTGCCGACGAGTTCCTCATCCTCGCCGAGGGCGTCGAGGACCTCGACGGGCTGCGCACGATGGCCGACCGGCTGCTCTCGGTGCTCGACGACCCGTTCCTGAGCGGGAACCGCGAGATCGTGCTCTCGGCCAGCGTGGGCCTGACCCTGGGCTCCGACGTCGCGCCCGACGACCTGCTGCGCCAGGCGCACGCCGCGCTCGCCCGCGCCAAGGCCGACGGCAGTCGCGCCCGCATCGAGGTGCACGACGGCGGCCTCTCCGACGACGAGGTCGACCAGCTGCAGCTGGAGGCCGACCTGCGCAACGCGCTGGAGGCCGACGAGCTGCGGCTGTTCTACCAGCCCATCGTGTCGCTGTTCGACGAGACGCTGCTGGGCTACGAGGCGCTGATCCGCTGGCAGCACCCCACCCGCGGGCTGCTGCCGCCGGGGGCCTTCCTCGCCGCGGCCGAGGACAACCGGCTCACCTCCCGGCTGGGCGCCTGGGTGCTCCGCCAGGCCTGCTTCGACGCCGCCGGCTGGCCGGCCGGCCTGCGGGTGCACGTCAACATCTCCGCCCGCCACCTGGCCGAGCCCGGGTTCGCCGACCTGGTGGCCGACGCCCTCGCCGAGTCCGGGTTGCCGCCGGAGCGGCTGGAGCTGGAGATCACCGAGTCCACCGCGCTGTTCGCCGCCGACGCGACGCTGCAGGCGGTCTCGGAGGTGACCGACGCCGGCGTCACCCTCGCCCTGGACGACTTCGGCACCGGCTACTCGGCCATCACCGCGCTGCACCGGCTGCCCATCCACACCGTTAAGATCGACCGCTCGTTCGTCGCCGACGTGGTCACCGAGCCCTCGACCGCGGCGCTCGTGCAGGGCCTGGTGCAGCTGGGCCTCGGCATGGGGCTGCAGGTCATCGCCGAGGGCATCGAGGACCTCGACCAGGCCGAGTGGCTGCGCGAGCACGGCTGCGAGATGGCCCAGGGCTACGCGTTCGGCCGGCCAGCGCCGCTGCCCAACCACGTGCCGAGCACCGGGGACGTCGACCTGAGCGGCACCCTGCCGCCGGGCGAGGTCACCGTGCAGGACGTGCTGGACGGCGAGGCCCTCGTGATGTCCGGGCTGCCGGCGGTGCCCACCCCCGAGCCGCCGGCGACCCAGGCGATGGCCCTCGACGAGCTGACCGCCGACGGCCTGCCGACTGCCGGCCCGGTCGCCGAGGAGTGCCGCCCCGAGCAGGAGTAGTCCCCCCGCACGCACGGCAGCGGCGGCCGGGCGACCACTCGAACGGTCGCCGACGTCGCGCCGCACCGCGTCGTCGGCGACCGTGAGCCCGGCCGCCTCGGATCCGGGCCCACGCGCCTGGTTAGGTTAGGTCAACCTAATCGTCGGCCGCGGCAGGAGGAGCCATCTGTTCAGCAACAGCGACCACCTGCAGGTCTGCACCGCGCTGGTCGCGGACTACCTGGGCCTGCCCGGCAAGGACTGGCGGGCGGCGCTGCGCGGCAAGGACAAGGGCCTGATGCGCCGGACCGTCCGGGACGCCGGGCTGGACGCGGTGTGGGCGCAGAGCCTGACCGCCGGCGAGGCCGTGCCGGCCGACCTGCCGCTGCCCGCCGTGGTCAAGCCCCGCTCCGGCGTGGCCAGTGAGGACGTCTACCTGGCGCGCAGCGCCGAGGAGGTCGCCCGGCGCGTCGCCGAGGTCGCCGCCCGCCGCCCCGGCACCCCGGTGCTCGTCGAGGAGTACCTGGACGGCCCCTGCACACCCTCGAGACCCTGGGCGACGGGCGGGAGCTGCGGGTGCTCGGCGGGTTCTGCACCACGCTGGGGGATCCGCCCACGTTCGTGGAGCGGCGACTGGACTGGCGTCCGGACCTGCCGGCGACGGTCCAGCAGCAGGTCCTCGACCAGCTCGCCGCGCTCGGGATCGGCTTCGGCACCTGCCACACCGAGTTCGTCCTCGTGCACGGCCGGCCACGGCTGGTGGAGGTCAACTACCGGCTGATCGGCGACTCCTGCGAGTTCCTCCTCGCCGACCTGCTCGGGGAGTCGCTGTTAGAGCGGGTGCTCCGGCTGCACCTGGGCGACCCCCTCCCCCGCCGGCGACGACCGCGCCCGGCCATGCCCGGGTCGAGTACCCGTGCGCCGACCGCTCCGGCGTCCTGGTGGACGCGCCGGGCCGCCTGGACCTCCCGGGCCGGGTGCGGCTGGCCTACCGGCCGATGCGCGAGATCGGTGAGCACCGGGAGCTCACCGGCACCAACCGCGACTACCTCGGTGTCGTCCGCGCGGTCGGGCCCCACCGCGCGGCGGTGGACGACGCCGTAGAGGGCTTCCTGGCCCGGCACACCTGGCGGGTGGCGGCATGACCGGGACGACGGTGCACCGCCCGTCGCCGGCGGCGGGTGGGGCCGCGCCCGCCGGCCGCGCCGACG
>JALYNA010000365.1 GCA_030773455.1 Actinomycetota bacterium | reverse complement strand
GCGCCCAGCCGTACTGGAACGCCGAGGCCACGATGCTCATGCACACCAAGGGCATCCTGGTGATGACGCCGGACAGCGCGATGGTGCTGACCGGGAAGCACTCGCTGGACTACTCGGGCGGCGTGTCAGCCGAGGACAACTTCGGCCTGGGGGGGTACGACCGCGTCATGGGTCCGAACGGGCAGGCCCAGTACTGGGCGCCGAACCTGTCCGCGGCCGTCGCGCTCCTGTACCAGCACTATGACCACGCCTACGTCGCGCCCCGCGAGCGCTGGCCCCGGCCGGCGGAGACCACCGACCCGCGCGACCGCGACGTGCAGGCCTTCCCGCACACCCACCCGTCGAGCGACTTCACCACGGTCGGCGACATCTTCTCCTCGACCGCCAACCCGGACCGCAAGAAGCCGTTCGACATCCGGACGGTCATGCGCGCGGTCACCGACCAGGACCACCCGGTCCTCGAGCGGTGGGCCGGCATGGCCGACGCAGACACGGTGGTCGTCGCCGATGCGCACCTCGGCGGACATCCGGTCGAGGTGCTGGGCATCGAGTCGCGGCCGATCCCGCGGCGCGGTCGCTTCCCGGCCGACGGTCCCGATCAGTGGACGGCGGGCACGCTCTTCCCGCGGTCGTCGAAGAAGGCGGCGCGGGCGATCAACGCGGCGAGCGGGAACCGGCCGCTGGTGGTCCTGGCCAACCTGTCGGGGTTCGACGGCTCACCGGAGTCGCTGCGCAACGTGCAGCTGGAGAACGGCGCGGAGATCGGCCGGGCGATCGTCAACTTCGACGGACCGATCGTCTTCTGCGTCATCTCCCGCTACCACGGCGGCGCCTTCGTCGTCTTCTCCGGCGTCCTCAACGAGGGCATGGAGGTGCTGGCCGTCGAGGGCTCCTACGCCTCGGTCATCGGCGGCGCGCCGGCGGCCGCCGTGGTCTTCGCCCGTGAGGTGGACAAGCGCACCGCGGCCGACCCGCGGGTCCGCGACCTGGAGGCCGCGATCGCCGCGGCCGACGCCGTGGAGCAGGCCCACCTGCGGGCACAGCTGGCCGGCGTCCACAGCGCCGTCCGGTCGGAGAAGCTCGGCGAGGTCGCCGCCGAGTTCGAGGCCGTCCACGACATCGAGCGGGCCCGCCGGATGGGCTCCGTGCACGCGATCATCCCCGCCGCCGAACTGCGTCCCCGTCTCATCGCCGCCGTCGAGCGGGGGATGGCACGCACCGCAGGCAGCCTGAACCCCCGAGGAGAGGATCCTTCGTGAATGCCTTCGTCCTGAACCGGCACGGCCGCATGGTGTTCCCCTCGAACGTCATACCGGAGCTGGACTTCTCGACCCTGGAGACGCTCGAGCAGCTCGACAGCGTCATCCGCCGCGACTTCGAGACCAAGGCGCCGAGCGGCACCGAGATCCTCGAGCGGGTCCGCACCGGCGCCTACGCCACGCGCTACGACCTCATGCGCGACCTCGCGCTCAACCTGTTCTGGGCCAACCGCTTCTCGATTACCATGTACGACAAGCGGCCGACGCGCTGGGGGGACCTCCCGCGGACCCGCCCGGACGTCTTCCTGCCGGTCCTGGAGCCCTGGGAGGACGGCGAGGCCAAGGTGACCGGCGTCCAGCAGGCCTACCCGCAGCTGCCGGCGCGGTGGAACGAGGGCTGCGAGGACCGCATCTTCGACATCCTGTTCGACGTCTTCGCCAACCGCCGCAACCACGCCTCCACGCTCCCGGCGGTCAAGCCGACGGTCGCGGAGTTCCTGGAGCAGCCGGGCAACCTGACCTTCCGGCTGCGGGACTACGACCCGGACTTCCCGGTCTTCGACTACGGCGACATCCTCGACGTCTCCGAGGACGTCCCGGAGCTGGAGGCGCTGCACCGCTGGGCGATGGTGCTGCACAACCAGTACCCGTGGGAGCGCTCGCAGGTGGAGCTGGCCGAGGCAGGCCAGCTGCAGGACGACGACTGGGTGGTCGCCTTCCACCCGCGGGACAGGGAGGTGCGGGGCTTCCTGCGCCGGCTGCGCGGCGGCTCGCAGCCCCGGCAGGTCGCCGGGCCGCGGGAGTCCCGGCCGCCGGTGCGGCCCTACCCCGAGATCGACGTGCGGCAGCGCTTCTCGGTGCCGCCGCGGATCGAGGCGCTGGCCGCGGTGCACGGCGACCAGGCTTGCAGCAACGACGACCTGATCCGCAACACCGCCTACAACTGGTCGCCGATGAGCGCCGACGAGATCTCGTCCAAGACCGGCATCGAGCAGCGGGAGTACAGCTCGCTGCCACTGGAGGAGCTGGCCCTGCAGGCCGCCGAGGCGGCGCTGGACAAGGCGGGGCGGGCGCCGGAGGAGATCGGCGGCGTGCTGGTGTGCACCTGCACCAGCTCCCGGCTGATCCCGTCGTTGGCCACCTACCTGTGCGGGCAGCTCGGCATGCACCAGGTGTACGCCGCCTACGACATCATCGCCGCCTGCGCCGGCATGCCCTACGGCGTGGCCGACGCCGTCCGGATGCTGCAAGAGATCGAGCGGCCGGTCCTGGTCGTCTGCGTCGAGAAGTTCTCGGACAAGATCGGCAACGTCCGCACCTCGCGGATGATCTTCGGCGACGGCGCGGCGGCGCTGGTCATCGGCCCGGCGCCGGAGGGGTCCGGCGGCGACATCGACTACATGAAGACCTACGCCAGCGGCCCGGCCAGCGAGGTCAACTCGATCCTGTGGCCCAACCCCGAGTTCGACAACAACATCACGGTGTTCGGGCCGCAGGTGAAGGCGCTGGCCGGACGCTACCTTTCCCAGATGATCGAGGAGCTGGGCCGGCTGCCCGCGCCGGACGGCGGGGACGGGACGCTGATGGACGCCATCGACCTGATCGTGCCGCACCAGGCCAACAAGACGATGGTGATCCAGCTGGCCGAGCGCGCCGGGTTGACCGCCGACCAGCTCTACTTCAACATCGAGCGGGTGGGCAACACCTCCTCGGCGAGCATCCCGCTGGCCATCCACGACGCGGTGCGCGACGGCGTGATCACCGAGCCGATGCGGGTCTTCGCGCCCGGGTTCGGCGCGGGCGCCGTGGCGGGGTACGCGGTGATGCGGGTCGACCCCGCGGTCGTCGCCGTCCAGACGCCGTCGGTGCCGCGGGACCACGGTGCCGAGCTGCCCGCCCCGGTGCCGTCCGCCGCGACCGAGTCGGCGTCGGAGGGGATGCGGGAGGCGTTCGGCTGAGCACCCGCACGGTCCGCGGCGCGGACGGGACGCGGCTGCGGGCCTGGTGCAACGACGGGGACGGCGCCCCGGTCCTGCTGTGCAACGGGCTGGGTGCGCCGCCCGGGGCCTGGCCGCGGATCGTCGGCCGGGACAGCGGCTTCCGGGTGGTCACCTGGTCGCACCGCGGCCTGGCCGGCTCGGAGCGGCCGGCCGACCCGAGCCGGGTGCAGGTCGAAGACCATGCGGACGATGCCCGCGCGGTCCTCGACGCCTTCGACCTGCCCTCGGCGACGGTCGTCGGCTGGTCGCTGGGGGTCAACGTGGCCTTCGAGCTGGCGCTCGAGCAGTCCTCCCGCGTCCGGTCGCTGCTCGCCGTCGCCGGGGTGCCGGGCGGCAGCTTCGCGGCGCTGTTCGCCCCCTACGGCGTGCCGCGGCCGTTGCGGCCCCGAGTGGGCCGGCTCAGCACCCGGCTGCTGCCGGTGCTGGGCCCGCTGCTGCCGCCGCTCGCGGGCAGCCTGCCGCGGGTCCACGACCTGCTGTCGCCGCGGGCGCTGCTCGGCCCGGTGCGCGAGGCCACCCACCCGGCACCGCTGTACCAGGTGCTGCAGGAGTTCTCCCGGCACGACTGGGGCTGGTACCGGCACCTCGCCGTGGCCGTCGGCGAGCACGCGCCGCTGGACGTAGGGGCCGTGCGCTGCCCGGTCGCCTTCGTGGCCGGCCGCTACGACACCCTGGTCGGTCTCGCCGACGTCCGGACGGCGGCACGGACCGTGCCGGGAGCCCGCCTGCGCGTACTGGCGGGCACCCACTTCGTGCCGCTGCAGTACCCCGAGGTGATGGTCGAGGAGCTGCGCGAGCTCCTCGCCCGGGAGGTGGGCCAGAGTTAGCCCGGCTCACCGGTCACCGCATGAGCGGTTGGAGCAGCAGGACCGGCGCGATGACGACCATGGCCGAACCGGAGGTCCGCTGACCGCCCGTGCTCACGCACAGGAGCGCCTCCATGACCGATCCTGCCGCCGCCCGCGAGGCCCCGACGCCGGAGCGCAAGCGCCCCGGCCTTCCGGTCTACCCCGACTTCGCCCTTGACGGGCGGGGCAGCCCCAGCCGCTACGGCCACTTCCAGTCCGGCCGCGGCCTGAACTACTACTCCGCCGACCCGGAGCTGCGGGCGACGCTGGACACGTACCTGGACGCCGGCACGCGCGCCTGGGCCGAGGACGTCCTCACCGAGCTGGGGGAGCCGGCCGGCACGGAGCTGGCGCGGAGGGCCGACGTGTACGACGTCGCCGGTCACGAGCTGGCTCGCTACGACCGGTTCGGTCGCGACGTCAGCCAGATCGCCTACCACCCGGACTGGCTGACCAGGTCGCGACCGAGATCACCGGTGGCAGCGACGTGGGCGCCACCCGCACCGAGGCCGTCCGCAGGGACGACGGCACATGGTCGCTGACCGGGGGAGAAGTGGTTCGCCTCCAACGTGGGGGCCGACCTCGTCGTCACCATGGGCCGCGTCGATCCCGCGGTCGCCGGGACCAGGGGGCTGGCCCTGTTCATCGTGCCGCGCACCCGCGCGGACGGGACACCCAACGGCATCAGCATCCGTCGGCTCAAGGACAAGATGGGCACCATCGGCGTCCCGACCGGCGAGCTGATCCTGGGCGACGCGGAGGCCCACCTGATCGGCGACGCGGACCGTGGGTTCGCCTACATGGCAAAGATGCTCAACCACACCCGCTACTGGAACGCCGTCGGCTCGGTCGGCGTCATGCGCCGGGCCTACCTGGAAGCGGCCACCTACACCGCTCGTCGGACCAGCTTCGGCACCACGCTGGACACCTTCCCGATGATGCGGGAGCGGCTGTTGTGGCTGCAGGTCGACCTCGCCGCCACCACGGCGCTGCTGTTCCACACCGGCGCCGCGCTGGACGCCCACCGCGACAACGGCGATCCCCGCGACCACCTGCGCTTCCGCACCCTCGCTCCCGTGGTGAAGTACCGAGCCGGTGAGCAGAACGTGGACTTCGCCCGCGCCGCGGTGGAGATGCTCGGCGCCAACGGTTATGTCGCCAGCTTCGGCACTCCGCGCCTCTACCGCGACGCCCAGGTCAATCCCATCTGGGAGGGCACCAGCAACATCTGCGCACTGGACCTGTGGCGGGCGATCTCCCGCCAGCGCGGTCACGAGCCGGTGCTCGACGCCTGCGAGGCCATCGTCGCCGGGGTGCACACGGCACCGGCCCGCCGGATCGGCGAGGCAGCCCTCGCCGGCGGCAAGGACGTGCGCGAGGCCGTCGACGGCCTCGCGGACACGCCGCGCAGTCGCCAGGAGCAACAGGTGCGCCGACTGGCCGACCTGTTCGGCGACGTCGTCGCCCTGGCGGCCCTGGCGGCCGAGGTGGACACCGACGTGGAGCGGCGAGGCGATCACCGTCGCGCCCTGCTGGCCGAGCTGCACGCACGGCGGGTGTGGACGGCGCACAGCCGCCGCAGCGCCGTGCTGGACGCGGCCGTCGGCGTCCCCGACCTCTACCCCCTGCTGGTCGGCGAGGCGCCGGTGACCGAGCAGCAGTACCGGGCCGCACTCGCCGGCCTGGAGTGACGCGGTACCGAGGCCGACCGGGGCGCCGGTCCCGACGGGCCGGCCCCCCGGTTCCTGCGGGGTATCACCCGACGGCGCTCCTCGGCCGGTCCGGGACGCGGTCCAGGACGTAGGAGCCGGGGGCCGGTTCCAGGATGGGGTGGGCCGCGCTGCCCAGCGTCTCCGGCGCCGGGCGCTCCGGGCCGGAGCGCTCCAGCATCCACTCCGACCACGGTTCCCACCAGCTGCCGGTGTGCTGCTCGGCCGCCGCGCGCCAGGCGTGCGGGTCCGGCCCGGGCTCCCCGCCGGTCCAGTAACTGGCCTTCGGGTTGCCCGGGGGGTTGACCAGGCTCTGGATGTGGCCGCTGTAGCTCAGCACGAAGGTGCTCGGCCCGGACAGCAGCTGGGTGGTCCGGTAGCAGCCGTCCCACGGGGTGATGTGGTCGGTGAGCGCGCCGGTGACGAACGTCGGGATGGTGATCCGGCTCAGGTGGATCGGGGTCCCCAGCACCCGCATCGCCCCGGGCTTGACCAGCGCGTTCTCCCCGAAGATGTCCAGGAACTGCTCGTGCAGCCGGGCGGGCAGGTTCGTCCCGTCGGCGTTCCAGGCGAGGATGTCGAACGCGGGCGGGTCCTCGCCCATGAGCCACTGCCGGACCAGGTACGGGAAGATCAGGTCGTCCGGCCGCATCCAGGTGAACATGGAGCCCATCTGGCGGGCGCTGATGACGCCGCGCCGGCGCGAGTTGCGCCGGGCGACCTCGAGCGTCCGGGGGCCGGAGAAGGCGCCGAGCGGGGCCCGGTTGGAGAAGTCGAGCAGGGTCACCGCGT
>JALYNA010000364.1 GCA_030773455.1 Actinomycetota bacterium | reverse complement strand
GCGCCAGCAAGCAGCTGGTCACCAGCCCGACCCGCGTGACGACGGTCAAGTACCGCCGTCCGTTCGGGACGGAGTGGGAGGACCTCGACCTGGACACGGCGATGCACATGATCGCCGACCGCGTCCTGGGGGCCCGCCGCAAGGGCTGGCAGGACGAGAACCACGGCAAGCGCGTCAACCGCACCATGGGGATAGCGAGCCTCGGAGGGGCGACCCTCGACAACGAGGAGAACTACCTCATGAAGAAGCTCTACAGCGCCATGGGCGCGATCCAGATCGAGAACCAGGCCCGCATATAGCACTCCGCCACGGTGCCCGGTCTGGGTGCCTCGTTCGGCCGTGGTGGCGCGACCAACTTCCAGGAAGACCTGGCGAACTCCGACTGCATCGTCATCGAGGGTTCCAACATGGCCGAGTGCCACCCGGTGGGTTTCCAGTGGGTGGCCGAGGCCAAGGCGCGGGGGGCCAAGGTCGTCCACATCGACCCCCGGTTCACCCGCACCAGCGCGATCGCCGACCTGCACGTCCCGCTGCGGATCGGCACCGACATTGCGTTCCTCGGCGGCCTGATCAGGTACGTGCTCGACAACGAGCTGTACTTCAAGGAGTACGTCGTCGCCTACACCAACGCCGCGGCGCTGGTGGGTGAGGCCTACGTCGACTCCGAGGACCTCGACGGCCTGTTCTCCGGGTTCGACCCGGAGAACAACCAGTACGACGAGTCCAGCTGGCAGTACGAGCCGGAGGAGCCGCCGCACTCCGGCTCGGACGACCCGGCCGAGGCCGCGGAGCAGAACCGCATCGAGCAGGACCCGGAGGTCAAGAAGGCCGACCACGCCGAGGCCGCCGGCAGCGGCGGGCCGCCGATCGCGGCCAAGGCGAAGCGTGACGAGACCCTGCAGCACCCGCGCTCGGTCTTCCAGATCCTCAAGCGGCACTTCGACCGCTACACGCCGGAGATGGTGGCCGAGGTCTGTGGCATCGAGCCGGAGGTCTTCGAGCAGGTCGCCCGCTGGGTGACGGAGAACAGCGGCCGCGAGCGGACGACGGCGTGGGTGTACTCGGTGGGCTGGACGCAGCACAGCGTCGGCGCGCAGTACATCCGCACGTGCGCGATCCTGCAGACGCTGCTGGGCAACATCGGCCGCCCCGGCGGCGGCATCCTGGCGCTGCGCGGGCACGCCAGCATCCAGGGCTCGACCGACGTCCCGACGCTGTTCAACATCCTTCCCGGCTACCTGCCCATGCCGCACGCCCTGCAGCACGCAACCCTGGAGGACTACTGCGCCGACGCGGCCGGCAAGGCCGGATTCTGGGGCAACAAGCGCGCCTACATGACCAGCCTGCTCAAGGCCTGGTGGGGTGACGCCGCGACGGCGGCGAACGACTACGCCTTCGACTACCTCCCGAAGATCGACGGCGACCACAGCTCCTACCGGACCATCGCCGACATGATCCAGGGCAAGGTCTCCGGCTACTTCCTGGTCGGCGAGAACCCGACGGTCGGGCACCCCAACGGGCGCATGAACCGGTTCGGGCTGGCCAACCTGGACTGGCTGGTGGTCCGCGACCTGCAGATGATCGAGTCGGCGACCTTCTGGAAGGAGTCCCCGGAGATCGAGACCGGGGAGCTGGCGCCCGACACCATCGGCACCGAGGTCTTCTTCATGCCCGCGGCGTCGCACGTGGAGAAGGAGGGGACCTTCACCCAGACCCAGCGGCTGCTGCAGTGGCGGCACAAGGCCGTCGAGCCGCCGGGTGACGCCAAGAGCGACCTGTGGTTCTACTTCCACCTCGGTCGCATCCTGCGCGAGCGGCTGGCCGACTCCACCGACCCGCGGGACCGGCCGCTGCTCGACCTCACCTGGGACTACCCGACCCACGGACACGACCAGGAGCCGAGCGCCGAGGCCGTCCTGCGGGAGATCAACGGCACCGGCCCGGACGGGCGTGCGGTGTCGGGCTACCTGGAGCTCAAGGACGACGGCTCGACGGCGTGCGGCTGCTGGATCTACTCCGGGGTCTACGCCGACGAGGTCAACCAGGCCGCCCGCCGCAAGCCCGGCCGCGAGCAGGGCCCGGTGGCCGCCGAGTGGGGCTGGGCCTGGCCGTACAACCGGCGGATCCTCTACAACCGCGCCTCGGCCGACCCGGACGGCAAGCCGTGGAGCGAGCGCAAGAAGTACGTCTACTGGGACGAGGGGGCCGGTCGCTGGACCGGCGCCGACAACCCGGACTTCGAGGCGACCAAGCGGCCGGACTACGTGCCGCCCGAGGGGGCCAGGGCGCAGGACGCGATCGGCGGCGCCGACCCGTTCGTCATGCAGGGCGACGGCAAGGCCTGGCTGTTCGCGCCGGCGGGGCTGCTCGACGGCCCGCTGCCGACGCACTACGAGCCGGCGGAGTCCGTCGTCGAGAACGCCCTGTACAAGCAGCAGGCGAACCCGACGGTGGAGCGCATCGAGGGGCCGTGGAACCGGGAGAACCCGCCGCTGTCCGACGTCTTCCCGTTCCAGGTGACCACCTACCGGCTGACCGAGCACCACACCGCCGGCGGGATGAGCCGCACGCTGCCCTACCTCGCCGAGCTCCAGCCGGAGTTCTTCGTCGAGGTGAGCCCGGAGCTCGCGCAGCTGCGCGGCCTGACCAACGGCGAGTACGCCACGCTGGTCAGCTCGCGGACGGCGATCGAGGCGAAGGTGCTGGTCACCGAGCGGATCCGGCCGATCAGGCTGCGGGACGGCCAGGTTGTGCACCAGATCGGGATGCCGTACCACTGGTCCTACAGCGGCCTGTCGACCGGGGACTCGGCCAACGACCTGCTCGGGATCGTGCTCGACCCGAACACGCACATCCAGGAGGACAAGGTCAGCACCGCCGACATCCGGCCGGGGCGGCGTCCCCGGGGGCCGGAGCTCATCGACTTCGTGGAGGGCTACCGGCAGCGCGCCGGGGTGGCCTCCGGGCGGGTCGGGGTCAACGGGCGCGAACCGGTCGCGGCCGACGCCGGCGAGGGATCGAAGCTGTGAACGGATCCGCGGCGCCCATGATCAGGTTCCCTGATCGTGGCGCGTCCCCCCTCACGGCAGACGGTCGGGGAGGACGCGCTCCGGTGCGGGAGGACGGCGTGCGGACAGAGAGGAGGCCGGCGTGACCTCGGTCAGTTCGGCGAGCCCGGCCTTCACCGGGCGTGATCGGGACAACCGGCTGTTCGGGCCGTTGCCCGACGTGCAGGGCGAGGCCGGTTACGACGGCGACCACCCGGCGCGGGTGGGCTTCTTCACCGACACCTCGGTGTGCATCGGCTGCAAGGCCTGCGAGGTGGCGTGCAAGGAGTGGAACACCCTGCCGATGGACGACGCGCACGGCGTGC
>JALYNA010000363.1 GCA_030773455.1 Actinomycetota bacterium | reverse complement strand
GTTGAGGGTCTCGGTGAGCGTGTCCACCTCGTCGCGGGTGCGGCAGAAGACGATCGCCGCGCCCGGCGCCTCGATGTCGAGCACCCGGCCGAGGGCCGCCGCCTTGGCGGCACGCGGCACGACGTAGGCCGTCTGCCGCACCCGCGGCGCCGCGCCGGGTTTCGGCCTCTCGCGCTCCATCCGGATGACGACCGGGTCGCGCAGGTGGCGGCGGGCCAGCGCATCGAGGCGGCGCGGCATCGTGGCGGAGAACAGGACGGTCTGCCGCTCCTCTGGGGTCTCGTCGAGGATGGCCTCGAGGTCCTCGGCGAAGCCCAGGTCCAGCATCTCGTCGGCCTCGTCCAGGACGACCGCCGCCACGTGCCCGAGACGGAGGGTGCCGCGGCGCACGTGGTCCAGGGCCCGCCCCGGTGTGGCCACCACGACGTCCACCCCGCCGTCCAGCGCCCGCAACTGCCGGCCGATCGGCTGGCCGCCGTAGATGGGGACGACGCGGGCCCCGAGCTCCCGGCCGTAGCGGTACACCGCCTCGGACACCTGGATGGCCAGCTCCCGGGTCGGGACGAGCACCAGCGCGAACGGGTCGGGGGTGTCCCGCCCGGCCGGCAGCCGCTGCAGGATCGGCAGGGCGTAGGCGGCGGTCTTGCCCGTTCCGGTGGCCGCCTGCCCCTGCAGGTCCCGCGCTGCGACCAGGGGTGGCACGGCCTCCCGCTGGATGGGTGTGGGCTCCTCGTAGCCGAGGCCGGCGAGTGCGGTCAGCAGCTCCGGCTGCAGTCCCAGGTCGGCGAAGCCACCGCCGTCCGCTGCCTCCGGCGTCCCCGCGCCGGCGTCGGGGGACGAGCCGGCCTCGTCGTGGATGGTCATGTCGCTCCTCCCTGCAGGGATGTGGACCGCTGCCAGGCGGTGGGTGCCCGGGGCGCAGCGGTCGCCAACCCGGCCAGGTGCAGGACCCCCCGCCGGACCGGTTACAGGAGGAGGTCGGCCAGCTCCCGCCAGGACGTCACGACGGCGGCCACACCGACCTGGTGCAGCGCGGCGGTGCGCTCCTCGCGCTGCTGTGGCGGGATGAAGACCACGGTGCCGATGGTGGGGTAGCCCGCGGCGACCGCGGACAGTGCGCCGTTGACGGAGTCCTCCACCGCGATCCCCGCGTCGGGGGTGATGCCCAGCTGCCGGCCGACGAGGGCGTAGACCGCGGGGTCGGGCTTGCTGGTGGGTTCGGGCAACGAGTCCTCGGCGCTGAACCGGCGGTCGACCGGGAACAGGGGTGCCAGGCCGGTCACCTCCAGACAGGCGTCGAGCCGGAAGGAGGCGCTCGACGTCACCGCCGCGAGGTCGAACCGCGCGGCCAGGCGCCGGAGGGCGTCCTGGACCAGCGGGTCCGGGCGCAGCGCGGTGCGCAAGTGCGCGGTGACCACGTCCTTCTCCTCGGCCACCCACCGCTCGAGGTCGGCGGCCACCAGCTCGCGGCCGTATCCGGCGGACAGCTCGGTGGCCGCGCCCCGGAAGTTCTTGCCGTTGGTCATGGCCTGCAGTTCCGCCGGCGTGTGCGGCCGTTCGGCTCCCAGCTGGGCGAGGAACCGGTTCGTGACGTCGGCCGATGCGGCGTAGGCCGGTTCCTCGGAAGGGAACAGGGTGTCGTCGGCGTCGCACAACAGGACGGTGGCCGAGGACGGGTCCAGGGCACCGGTCACGACGTGGCCGGCCCGGCAGCGGGCAGGTACTGCTCGATGACCTCACGTGGGCCCTGGCTCGCCAGCGACGTCAGCGCCCGCTGGACCTCCTCGGCGAACCTCGGGTCCTGGCCGAGGTGGTCGAAGACGCGGCGTTCCGCGAGCAGGGGTCCGGCGTCGTCCCCGGCGCCCTGGGCGATGGGCACCAGATCGGGGCGCGGTCCCTGGATCGGCACCTCGTCCCCGGCGTAGTCGGTGCCGCGCAGGAACCGCAGCCAGCCGGCCACGGCCAGGCAGAGCAGCGCGTGGGGCCGCCCCTCCTCCATCGCCGCGGAGACCGAGGGCAGGAGGTAGTCGGGGATCTTGCTGGATCCGCGTCGGCACAGGCGGGCAAGCTGGTCGGCCATCTGGGGGTTGGCCAGCCGTTCCAGCAGGGCCTGCTGGTACTCGGCCAGGTCGATGCCCTCGGGCTGGGGCAGCCCGGGAGCGATCTCGTCGGCCATCATCCGGGTGAGGTAGGCCCGGAAGACGGGGTCGGCCATGACCTCGGCGGTGGTGCGGTGCCCGGCGAGGTACCCGAGGTAGGCGATGGCGCTGTGCCCGGCGTTGAGCAGCCGGGTCTTGACCGTCTCGTAGGGGGTGACGTCGGCGACGAACTGGACGCCCACCTGCTCCAGGGGCGGGCGGCCGTTGCAGAAGGAGTCCTCGACGACCCACTGCCGGAACGGCTCGGTGATGACCGGCCAGCGGTCGTCGACGCCGGTCGCTGCGGCCACGGCGTCGCGGTCCTCGGGGGTCGTGGTGGGGGTGATCCGGTCGACCATGCTGCTGGGGAAGGCGACGTTCTCGTCGATCCAGCCGGCCAACTCGGGGTCGCGCAGTCGGGCGAAGGACACCACGGCGGTGCGCGCGGCGGAGCCGTTGTGCTGCATGTTGTCGCAGGGGAGCACCGTGAACGGGGGGAGCCCAGCCTCCCGGCGCCGGTGCAGCGCCTCTACCAGGAAGCCGAAGACGGTCTCCGGCGTGCCGGGGTCCTCCAGGTCGGAGGCGACGTGAATGTCGTCGGCGTCGAACTCCCCGGTGTGGGAGTCGATGCGGTACCCGGTGCCGGTGATGGTGAGGGTGACCACGCGGGTGCGCGCATCGGTCAGCGCCGCCAGCACCGCCTCGGGGTCCCCGGGGGCGTAGAGGTAGCCGGTCATGGCTCCCACGACCCGGGCGTCGTCCCCCTCCGCGGTGCGCTCGACGACGAGGTACAGCCGGTCCTGCGCGTCGAGCACCTCGCCGATCTCCGTGCTGTGCAGCCCGACGCCGATCACGCCCCAGTCGGTCGTTCCGCGGCGGGCCAGCTCGTCGAGGTAGACGGCCTGGTGGGCACGGTGGAAGCCACCCACCCCGATGTGCACGATGCCGGGGACCAGAGCCCCGCGGTCGTAGTCGGGCCTGGAGACGGCGGCGGGGAGCCGGGCCAGGGTGTCGTCGCTCAGGGGGAGAGCGCGGGCAAGGGCATGCGTCAACTGGGACCTCAGCGGGGGGATGGGAAGCACGGGCGGCTGTTGCACCCGATGACCTCGGACCGTCATGCCCGCCGGGGTCGCCTCCGAACCCCGAGAGCGGTCCGACGGAGGACGTGTTCAGGCCCACTCGTCCGCCGGATCCCGCCGACCGGCCAGGGGGCGCGGAGTTCGCCGTCCGCCATCCGCCGTCCGCCGTCCGGCGCGCTGGCCGAGTCGTCCGTCGTCCGCCAGCCGCTGCGGGAACAGTCGCGGACTCAAGGGTGCTGTCCACGGTGTGAGCGTCGCCCCCGCATCGACCGTCTCCTTCGACGACCGCTTCGCCCGGGAGCTCCCGGAGCTGGCGCTGCCCTGGCAGGCCGACGAGGCGCCCGACCCGCAGCTGCTCGTGCTGAACGAGCGGCTGGCCGGCGAGCTCGGCCTCGACCCGGACACGCTGCGCGGCCCGGACGGGGTCCGCCTGCTGGTCGGCACCTCACTGCCCGGCGGCGCGAAGCCGGTGGCGCAGGCCTACGCCGGGCACCAGTTCGGCGGGTACGTGCCCCGTCTCGGCGACGGGCGGGCGCTGCTGCTAGGCGAGCTGGTCGACGCCGACGGCCGGTTGCGCGACCTGCACCTCAAGGGCTCGGGGCGCACGCCGTTCTCGCGGGGCGGCGACGGGCTGGCCGCGGTCGGGCCGATGCTGCGCGAGTACGTGATCAGCGAGGCGATGCACGCCCTGGGCATCCCCACGACCCGCTCTCTCGCCGTGGTCGCCACTGGGCGTCCGGTGCGCCGGGAGACCCTCCTGCCGGGGGCCGTCCTCGCCCGGGTGGCCAGCAGCCACCTGCGGGTGGGCAGCTTCCAGTACGCCAGCGCCACCGGGGACGTCGACCTGCTGCGCCGCCTCGCCGACCACGCCATCGCCCGGCACCACCCCGCCTCGGCGGACGCCGAGAACCCGTACCTCGCGCTGTTCGAGGCCGTGGTCGCCGCCCAGGCCGCGCTGGTCGCGCAGTGGATGCTGGTCGGCTTCGTGCACGGCGTCATGAACACCGACAACACGACGATCTCCGGCGAGACCATCGACTACGGACCCTGCGCGTTCCTTGACGCGTTCGACCCGGCCACGGTCTTCAGCTCGATCGACGCCGGCGGGCGCTACGCCTACGGCAACCAGCCGGTCGTCGCGCAGTGGAACCTGGCGCGGTTCGCCGAGGCGCTCCTGCCGCTGCTCTCCGACGACCAGGACCAGGCGGTCGCCCTCGCAGTGGAGTCGCTCGGCGGGTTCGCCGAGGAGTACAACGCCGCCTGGTCGGCCGGCATGCGCGCCAAGCTCGGCCTGCCCACCGGTCTGGACGGCGCGGTGGCCTCGGCGCTGGTCGAGGACCTGCTCGGCCTCATGCAGGCGAACCGTCTCGACATGACGACGTTCTTCCGCCACCTCGGCACCGCCGCCCGGGGGGACGCCGAGCCCGCGCGGCTCCTCGTCCTGGACCTGCCGGCCTTCGACGCCTGGCTCGAGCGGTGGCGGGCGCTGGAGCCGGACGCCGAGGCGATGGACCGGGTCAACCCCGTCTACATCCCGCGCAACCACCTCGTCGAGGAGGCGCTCACCACCGCGACCGCCGGTGACCTCGCACCGCTGCACCAGCTGCTCGAGGTGCTGGCCAGCCCCTACCAGCCGCGCGCGGGCCTGGAGCGTTACGCGGAACCGGCGCCGGGCGGCACCGGGCCCTACCGGACCTTCTGCGGCACCTGAGGCGCCGTCGCCCGTCAGTTCACGCGGGGGGCGTGCCGATCCCGCTACAGGGTGCCCCGTGTCACCGTGCGCCGGGCCATGTCCGACCGGTCACCTGTGGCCGTGGCCGTGCCGGTGGCGCTCGTCCAGCTCGCCGCACGCCACCGGGAGCTCGGCCTCCAGGGGAGCGCCGAGTTCGGTGATCGCCCGGAATCATACATCCCGTCGTCGTCCAGGTCCTCGCCGTGGATCACGATGTGCAGGTCGTCGAGCTCGTCGCGCACGTCCTCCGGGACGTTCAGGAGCACGCGCTGGTAGCGCAGCTTTCCGTGCTCGTCGGCCACGGGAGCTGTGTCCAGCTTCAGGCCGGCGTCCGCGCTGGTGTCGCCGCTCGTGCTGAAGGTGACCTGGATGGGGCCGTAGGCGGGCAGCCCGTCGGCGGTCTCGATCAACCGGTTGTCCACCCCGCCGGCCCGGAACTTCGGACCGGGGCACTCGTTCTGCGCCTCGAGCTCACCGTGGATGTGCATGAGGTGGGGCAGCAGCGGGCTGAGGCCGTGGGCGGTGACCTCCACCTTCAGCTCGCCGTTGACCTCGACGACCTTCGCGTGGCCCCTCACGTTGGACCCGCTGTCAGCGCGCGGGTCGTGCGGCACGGGCTCGAGGCGGGCGTGGTAGCTCTCCGCGTCCCACCGGTCGTCGTGATGGCGCTCGGTGGCCAGCGCCGGGGTGGCGAGGGCCGGCAGCAGTGCCGCGCCGGCCAGGACGGTGAACAGTGCTCGATTGCGCATGGTGCTCCTGTGGGGAGGATGTCGGGCCGGGCCACTCCGACTCGACGACGCCCGGCGTTTGGCCGGGGGCGGAGGCGGTTCGGCTTTCGGGCCGCCGGAGCCGGGTTTCCCGCGCTGGGAGCGTGTCGCCCACGGATGTGATCCACCTAACAGCAGGCCGTAGGGCCGCGGGTCCCCGGACCCGTACGGCTCGTAGCGGGCGAGCTGCTGCGAGCGGGAACGGGCGCCGACGAGGAATGGACGGCGGTGACCCCGCCTTGGCCCTTGACGTCCGGCTGGCGTGGGCCGCCCGCACACCACGACGGACGGACGACCGTGACCGATCTGCAGGACCGGCCCGCGACCGCGGCAGGCGCGACGACCGCCGAGGACCATCCGCCGAGCCGGGCGCTGCTCGCCCTCGTGCTCGGCGCCTTCGTCGCCCTCGGACCGCTGCGATCGACATGTACCTGCCCGCGCTGCCCACCATTCCGGCCCATCTGGGGACGACGTCGGCGATGGTCCAGCTGATCCTCACCGGCACTCTGATCGGCCTGGCGCTCGGGCAGCTGGTGCTCGGCCCGCTGTCCGACGCGCTCGGGCGCCGCCGCCCCCTGCTGTCCGGCACGGCGCTGTACGTGGTGGCGTCCCTACTCGTGCTGGCGGCCCCGGACATCGCCACCCTTGGCGTGCTGCGGTTCCTGTAGGGCGTGGGGACCGCGGCGGGCGCGGTCGTCGCGCTGGCCGTGGTCCGCGACCTGTTCACCGGGCGCGCGGCGGCCACGACGCTGTCCCGGCTGTTCCTCGTCCTCGGGGCCGCGCCGGTGCTGGCGCCGACCCTGGGCGGGGAGGTGCTCGGTTCACCAGCTGGCGCGGCATCTTCACCGTCCTCGCGATCCACGGCCTGCTGCTGCTCGCCGTGGGTGCCGTGGCCCTGCGCGAGACGCTGCCGCCGATCCGCCGGAGCGGCCACGGCGTCGCCGGCAGACTGCGCACCTACTGGGGACTGCTGGGCGACCGCACGTTCGCCGGCCCGGTGCTCGTCGCCGGGCTGACGATGGCCGGGCTGTTCAGCTACGTCTCCGGGTCGTCCTTCGTCTTCCAGCGGCAGTTCGGCCTCGACGAGCAGCAGTTCGGGCTGCTGTTCGGCGCCGGCGCCTTCTGGCTGATCGCGGCCAGCCAGCTCAACCCGCTGGTGCTCCGCCGTTGGTCGCCGGCGCGGGTGCTGGTCACCGGCACGGTGGTCGGCGCGCTCTCCGGCGCGGCGCTGCTCGTCCTGGCAGCCACCGGCACCGGCGGGCTGGTGGCCGTCGTCGTCCCGCTGTGGGCGATGCTCTTCGCCTCCGGTCTGGCGTTGCCCAACGCGCCGGCACTCGCGCTGTCCCGGGACGGGGAGTCGGCCGGCGCCGCGGCCGCGCTGCTGGGGCGCGGGGCAGTTCGGGGTGGGCGCTGCGGTCTCCCCGGTCGTCGGGCTGCTGGGCAACGACGCGGCGGCGATGGGCGCGGTCATCCTCACCGCGCTGGTGCTGGCCGTCGTGGTGCTCGTGGTCGTCGTCCGGCCCTGGCAGTTGATCGGCACCGAAGGAGTTGGCTGCCGCAGTCGCCCACTGACCGGTCGCGGGCCGGTTGACGAGGGGTGGTCCGGCGTCCACGGTCACCGGATGAGCGACAGTCGGGGGGTGGTCGACCGCCGCGGGCTGGGCGTGCTCACGGCCAGCCACGTCGTCGACGACCTCTACCAGGGGGCGGTGCCCGCGCTGCTGCCCTTCCTGGTGCTCGAGCGGGGCTACTCCTATGGCGCTGCGACCGGCATCACCCTGGCCGCCACGGTGCTGTCGTCGGTGGTGCAGCCGGCCTTCGGCGTCCTGGTCGACCGCCGGCCCCTGCCCTGGCTCACCCCGGCCGGGCTGCTGGTGGCGGGCGCCGGGATCGGGCTGGCCGGACTCGGCGGCTCGTACTGGTGGACCTGGGCGGCGGTGGCCCTGTCCGGCCTCGGCGTGGCCGCCTACCACCCGGCCGCGGCTCGCGCGGCCCGCGCGGCTGCGGGCGCCTCCGCGCAGGGTATGAGCTGGTTCGCCGTCGGGGAAACGCCGGGCTCGCCCTCGGCCCGGTCGTGGTGACCCCCGTGCTCCTGGCGTACGGCCTGGCCGGGACGCCGCTGCTCGCGCTCCCGGCCCTGGTCATGGCTGCCGTCATGATGGCCCTCGGTCGGCGGGCCCGCGCTCGACCCGCACGGACGCCGGCAGCCGGCGGCGCACCCCGGCGGGCCGACGATTGGCGGTCGTTCGGCTGGCTGACCGGGCTCGTGGTGATCCGCTCGGTCCTCTACTTTGGGGTGTCGTCCCTCGTGGCGCTGTACGTCATCGACCGGTTCGGACTCCCGGCCTCGGCCGGCGCGGCGGCGCTGACCACGTTCCTCGGGGTCGGGGCTCTGGGGACACTGGCCGGAGGCTGGCTCGCTGACAGGTGGGGCCGGGTCCCGGCGATCCGGCTGGGCTACGCGGTCGCCCTTCCCGGCCTGGGCCTGCTCGTCGCCGCGCCGTCCTGGCCGGTGGCCCTCGCCGCCACCGTTCTGCTGGGCATCGGGCTCTACCTGCCCTTCTCCGTGCAGACCACGCTGGGGCAGGAGCTCCTCCCCAACCGGATCGGTACCGCCTCCGGTGTCACCCTCGGCCTGGCCGTCACGGCCGGTGGTGTCGCCACACCCCTCTTCGGGATGCTGGCCGACGCGCACGGCCTGGTGTGGTCGGTGGCCGCCCTCCTGCCGCTGCCGCTGCTCGCCCTGCTGGTCAGCCTCCGCTGCCCGCACGGACGGCGTCCCCGCCCGGATCGTCGTCCCGTCCGGACGGCCGGCGGGTATTCCTCGCCCGATCAGGTCGCTCCCATCGCTGACGGCGGGGCCTTCGGAGGGAGGCGTCAGCCGCGGCGGCCCTCGCGGACGTCGTGGCCACCACCTCTACTGACCGGCCGGCGGGCTCGGCCGGGGACGGGGCATGGGCGGCTGAGCGCCACCGTCCGGCCGTCTGGCTCGTCGCTCCGATCAGGTGGCGGTCCCGCGCCGGCGGCCGGCGCCGTGCCATCGTTCCGGCGTGCTCCCAGCCCTCGCCGTCGTCGCCCTGGTGCTCGAGGCGGCGGTGGGGGTGTTGGTCAACCGCGCCGCCGGCCGCTTCCCCTGGCGGCCGGGTGCCGGTGCCGGTGAGCTGCTGGGCCCCGGGCCGGTCGCCGTCCGCCCGCCGCTGGTCGAGGCCGGGACGGGGCTGCTGGCGGCCGCGACCGCGCTGCGCTTCGGCCTGTCCTGGGAGCTGCCGGCGTTCCTCTTCCTCGCCGTCGCCGGCGTCCTGCTCGATGTGGTGGACCTGCAGCACCGGCTGCTGCTCAACCGCGTGGTGCTGCCCTCGCTGGGCGCGGGGACGGCGCTGCTGCTCCTCCCCGCCCTCACCGACGGCGCCTGGGACGCGCTGCTGCGTGCGGTGCTCGGCGCGGCGGCCCTGTTCGCGGTGTACCTGACGCTCGCGCTGGTCTCGCCCGGCGGCCTGGGCATGGGCGACGTCAAGCTCGCCGCCCTCCTCGGCCTGTACCTGGGTTGGCTCGGCTGGTCGGCGGTCGTCCTGGGCGCGCTCGCCGGCTTCGTCGTCCAGGCCCTGGTGGCCCTGCTCCTGCTGGTGACCCTGCGGATCGGGCTGCGCGGCGAGCTGCCGTTCGGCCCGGCCATGCTCGCCGGCGCCGCCCTGGTGATCGGCGGGACCGCGCTGCTGCGCTGACCGGCGGTCACCCTCCGTGCCCCAGGGGGTTCACCGGGACCCCGCCGGAGGGGCGGTATCACTCATCCGGGTGGGTTCGGCTCAAGTCACCGCGGCTCCCGTTCGATACCCATGGCGTTGCCGCGACGCCGGGTCGACCGATCCGGACCGGCCGGCACCGTCCAACTGGGAGTCCCCGTGCTCAACCCCCTCGTCACCCTCGTCACCCTCGCCACCCTCGCCAAGGACCGCCTGGAGCGCGAGGAGAAGGGCGCCACCGCCGTCGAGTACGGCCTGATGGTCGGCCTCATTGCCGTCGTCATCATCGCCGCCGTCATCGCCCTCGGCCAGGAGCTCAACGGCCTGTTCCAGGCCATCGTCACCGCCCTGCCCGGCGGCGCGGCCCCCGCCGTCTGATCGACGCACATCCCGCTGCCCGGCGCACCCCGATACGACGAATCTGCTGAGGAGGTGAGCACGGATGACCAAGGGACTGCGCGGCGAGCGCGGTGCCGCCGCGGTGGAGTTCGCCTTCATCGTGCCGCTGCTCATCGTCCTCCTCCTGGGCATCGCCGAGTTCGGCCGCGCCTTCCAGGTGCAGGGGACGCTGTCGGCCGCCGCCCGCGAGGGCGCACGGGCCATGGCGCTGCAGAACGACAGCGCCGCCGCCCGCACCGCCGTCCAGGACGCCGCGTCCTCCCTGGCCCCGGCAGTGACCGACGGGCAGATCGCGATCACCCCCGCTGCGTGCCCCACCACGACGGACGGCAGCGGCACCAACGTGCGGGTCACCGTCACGTACCCGATGCCGTTCCTCACCGGCTTCTTCGGGACCACCGTCGACCTCACCGGAACAGGGGTCATGCGATGCAACGGATGACCGCCGGCCGTCGGCACGTGCGGCGGCGGCTGGCCGGCGAGCACGGGGCCTCCGCGGTCCTGCTCTCGCTCCTCCTCGTGCCGATGCTCGGCTTCGCCGCCGTCGCGGTCGACGTCGGCGCCCTGTACGCCGAGCGGGCCCGCCTCCAGGTGGCCGCCGACGCCGCCGCACTCGCCGTGGCCGCCGACTGCGCGCGCGGTGCCTGCGGGGACATGCAGGCCACGGCCCAGGACCTGGTGGACGCCAACATCGGTGATGCCAGGGCAGCGCCGCCCGTGCTGAGCAGCAACCCGACTCGGGTCACCGTCACCGGCAGCACGCCCCAGGAGCACTGGTTCGCCCCGGTGATCGGCCACGACGCCACCGTGGTCGAGGCCGGCGCCACGGTCGCCTGGGGCGGCCCCACCCGCGGCACGGCCGTGCTCCCGCTCACCTTCTCGTGGTGCGAGTTCGTGCAGCAGACCGGCGGCGGCCTGCCGTCCACCGACACCGTGCGGACCATCTACTTCACGAAGACCTCGAACACGGTCGGCTGCACCGGGCCGTCGGAGAACATCGTCCCCGGCGGGTTCGCCTACCTCGACACCCCGCCCGACGAATGCGAGGCGGCCAGCGCCCGCAACGAACGGTCCTACTCCTCGACCGGCAACACCCCACCGGCGACCTGCGAGCCTGCCTACATCGCCTCTTTGCTGGGCCGGACGGTGCTCCTGCCGCTGTTCGACGACTCGGCGGACACGGGCACCAACGCCTGGTACCGGGTCTTCGGCTACGCCGCCTTCAGGATCACCGGCTACCACCTCGGCGGCCACTTCAGCACCGACCCCCAGCCCTGCCACGGCAACGAGCGCTGCGTGGCGGGCTACTTCACCCGCTTCGTCGAGCTCTCCGACGCCTTCGACTTCGACCCGGACGCCCCGCAGCTCGGCGCCTGGGTCCTCCGACTCATCCGATAGGGGCCTCCCGTGAGACGCCGACTGCTCGCCGCCACGGCGGCGCTCGTCCTCGCCGTCGCCGGCGCCATCGTCCTGCTGGCCTACGTGCGCGCAGCGGACAGCCGTGCCCTGGCCGGGGTCCGGACCGTCGAGGTCCTCGTGGTCGCCCAGCCGGTCCCCGCGGGGACGCCGGGCGCGAAGGTCGCCGCTCTCGTTCGCACCGAGACGCTGCCGGCCAAGGCCGCCGTCGACGGGCGGGTCACCGACCTGGCGCAGCTGGCCGGTCAGGTCGCGACCGTCGACCTGCAGCCGGGCGAGCAGCTGCTCGCCGGCCGCTTCGCCGCGCCCGGCGACCTCCGGACGCCCGGCACCGTGGCCCCGCCCGAGGGGACGTCCGAGGTGAGCGTCCTGCTCGAGCCGCAGCGCGCGGTCGGCGGCAGGCTGGCAGCTGGCGACACCGTGGGTGTCCACGTCTCGATCAAGGACCCGGCCTCCACGAACGTGGTCCTGCACCGAGTCCTCGTCACCCAGGTCCAGGGCGCCCCGGCCCAGGCCCAGGCCGGCGGGGAGGCGGAGACCGCGTCGTCCGGCGGCGCGGCACCCTCGGCCAGCCTGATGATCACCCTGGGGCTGCGCCCCGAGCAGGCCGAGGCCGTGGTCTTCGGCATGGAGCACGGCACCGTGTGGCTGTCGCTCGAGCCCGAGGGCACCGACACCGCCGGCACCGAGATCCTCACCCCGGCCAACGTCTACGTGAAGGACTACTCATGAGCGGGCGCTCGACAGTACGGCGGAGCCGTTCCGCTCCGACACCGGAGGTGGGTTCATGAGTCGCGTGGTGCTCGGCGCAGCCGACGACGAGCTCGTCGTGCGCGTCAAGGAGGCGACGGACGGCGACGTGCAGGTGCTCCCGCCCGGCCGCCTGCCCGCCGACCCGGCGCGGCTGTTCGAGCAGCTGGTCGACGGCGAGCTGCCCGACGTCCTGCTCATCGGTCCCGGTGCGAGCACCCAGGAGACCCTCACGCT
>JALYNA010000362.1 GCA_030773455.1 Actinomycetota bacterium | reverse complement strand
GCTTGGTGGCGGCACCGAGTGCGACGAGCCCCCGGCGGCCTTCGGCCGGCGCCCGGGCGGCGGCGACGACCTGCTGCTGCGCCTGGCGTACCTGCCGTCGGCCTTGCCGCAGGTGCTCGCGGCGCTGCCGACCGGCACCGCCGTCGCCGCGTCAGTCGGCACCGGTGTCGCGTATGCCGCCCTCCCGGCGTCCGAGGCGGGCGCGCTTCCGGCGTTGCGGACCTCGCTCGCGCCGTACGACGGCACCGCCGTCGTGCTGCAGGCGCCCGACGCGGTGCGCGGGAACCTCGACCACTGGGGGCCGGTCGGTGACGCGCTCGAGCTCATGCGCCGGGTCAAGGAGCGGTTCGACCCCGAGCGGCGGATGTCGCCGGGACGCTTCGTCGGAGGGCTGTAGATGACCGAGACCACACCCGGCAGCGGGCGCGCTGGCGACTCCCCGCGGGTCGGGGAGCCGGGCGCGTCGAGGGGCACCGTGCCCGTGCAGGGGTCCCAGGACGACCTTCCGGCCGGCACGCCCACCGGAGCGCAGCGTGCGACCGACGAGGCCACGGCCGAGGTGGTCGGCGCCCGCCGGCCGCTCGACCTCGGGCAGGACCTCGCGCTGTCACCGAGCACCGCCGCAGCCACCGTGGGCGCGCCGGTCGCGCTCGGCATGCCGGGGCGCGGGTCGCCGCTCGTGCCCGCCTTCGACGACCATCACCCGCCCGACGCTGCGCTGATCGGCGACTGCGTGCACTGCGGCTTCTGCCTGCCGACCTGCCCGACGTACGTGCTGTGGGGCGAGGAGATGGACAGCCCACGCGGGCGGGTCTACCTCATGAAGGAGGGGCTGGAGGGCGAGCCGCTCGACTCGTCCATGGTCCGCCACCTCGACCAGTGCCTGGGGTGCATGGCCTGCGTGACGGCGTGCCCGTCCGGCGTCCAGTACGACAAGCTCATCGAGGCCACCCGCCCGCAGATCGAGCGGCGCTACCCACGGCCGCGGTCGGAGAGGTTCTACCGCGGACTGATCTACAACCTCTTTCCCTACCCGCGTCGGCTGCGTGCGCTGCGCGGCCCGCTGCGCGCCTACCAGGCCAGCCGTCTCGGCGACCTGCTGACCCGCACGGGTCTCATGCGCAAACTGCCGGCGCCACTGATGGCCATGGAGTCGCTTGCGCCGAAGCTCGGTCCGGTGGAGCGGGTCCCCGAGCGGACGCCGGCCGTCGGCCAGCGGCGGGCGGTCGTCGGGCTGCTCGCCGGTTGTGTGCAGGGCACCTTCTTCCCCGACGTGAACGCGGCGACCGTGCGGGTGCTGGCCGCCGAGGGCTGCGACGTCATCGCACCGAGGCGCCAGGGCTGCTGCGGAGCCCTGCCCGGCCACGGCGGTCGGGAGGCGCAGGCCCTCGACTTCGCCAAGCGGACCATCGAGACCTTCGAGAAGGCCGGGGTCGACTACGTCGTCGTGAATGCTGCCGGCTGCGGCTCCAACATCAAGGAGTACGGGCACCAGTTGCGCGACGAGCCGGAGTGGGCTGCGCGTGCGGAGGCGCTGGCCAAGAAGTCCCGGGACATCAGCGAGTTCATCCTCGAGCTGGGCCCGGTCGCCGAGCGGCACCCGGTGCCCATGACCGTGGCCTATCAGGACGCCTGCCACCTGGCCCACGCCCAGGGCATCCGCGAGGAGCCGCGGAAGCTGCTGCGCGGCATCCCCGGCGTGGAGCTCAAGCAGCTCACCGAAGCCGAACTGTGCTGCGGCAGCGCCGGCACCTACAACATGCTGCAGCCGGAGCCGGCACGGGAGCTGGGCGAGCGCAAGGCGGCCGCCGTGCTCGCCACCGGGGCGGACCTGATGGTCACCGCCAACCCCGGCTGCTGGATGCAGGTGGCGACGACGCTGGCCCGCATGGGCAAGCGGATGCCGGTCGCGCACACCGTGCAGGTGCTCGACGCCTCGATCCGCGGGGTCCCCGTCGAGGACCTGCTCGAGCGGGCGCTCAACGGGCCCGGCACCGCCCTGGCCCGCGCCGCTGGCGCGGACGGGTGAGGTGCTTATGGCCCACACTGTCGAGGCCCTCACCAGCGCGTTGCGCAGACTCCTGGTCCCGGGGCTCGGCGTGTACTGACCCACCTCCGCACCACCTGCACGACACTGCACCGCCGCATGTCCCCCACGCAGCCAGGAACCCTCAGTGACGAGGGAAGGAGCTCCATGTTCGAACAGGTCGTCAACCCCGTCGGTGGGTCACTCGCACTGAGCGCACTGGTGGCGGCGATACCGCTGCTCACCCTCTTCGTGCTCCTCGGTGCGCTGAAGGTCAAGGCCTGGCTGGCCGGCGTCATCTCGCTGGCGGTCGCCGTCGTCCTGGCCATCCTCGCGTTCCGGATGCCGGTCGGACAGGCCCTCCTGTCGGCGTCCGAGGGCGCTGCCTTCGGCTTCTTCCCCATCCTGTGGATCGTCATCAACGCGATCTGGGTCTACAACCTGACCGTCGCCACCGGGCACTTCGACGTCCTGCGGCGCTCGTTCGAGAAGGTCAGCCCCGACCAGCGGATCCAGGCGATCATCATCGCCTTCTGCTTCGGCGCGCTCCTCGAGGCGCTGGCCGGCTTCGGGACGCCGGTCGCGATCAGCGTCGTCATGCTCATGGCCCTGGGCTTCCAGCCGATCAAGGCCGCGGCGGTAGCGCTCATCGCCAACACCGCGCCGGTCGCCTTCGGTGCGCTCGCCACGCCGATCGTCACGCTGGCCACGGTCACCTCCGGCGTGAGCGACGACGCCCGGCTCACCGTGGACACCCTCGGTGCCATGGCCGGCCGGCAGACACCGATCCTGGCCGCGTTCGTGCCGCTGGTGCTGGTGTTCGTCGTCGACGGCAAGCGCGGCCTGCGCGACACCTGGCGGGAAGCGCTCGCCGGCGGTGTGGCGTTCGGCATCGCCCAGTTCATCGCGGCCAACTACATCTCGGTGCCGCTGACCGACATCATCGCCGCGCTCGCGGCCGCGGCCGCCGTCGTGGCCATCGTCCGCATGCGCAAGAACGCCTACGAGCCGGTCACCGCGACCTCGGTGGCCGGCGGCGGCGCCGGCACCCTGGCCGACGGCGGCGCAGGCACCGTGGGCGCCGCGTCCGGCACCCGCGGGCGGGGCGGGGTCAGGGCGACCGCCGGCGAGCAGCTCGGCGACGCCCCGGGGCACCAGAGCGGTCGCGATCCGCACGCTCCCGCGGTCGGCACCGGAGACCGGCCGGTGCTAGACGACAGCCGGGGCGAGGTCGTCAAGGCCTACGCCCCGTACGGGATCATCATCGTCATCTTCGCGCTGGCCAACCTCGCACCGGTGAAGGCGGCGCTGGCCAACGCCCCGTGGACGACGAAGTTCGCCTGGCCGGGGCTCAACGTGTTCGCGGCGGGCTCCACCGAGGAGCTGTCCTCGACGACGTTCACCTTTAACTGGTTCCCCGCCGCCGGCACCCTGATGATCTTCGCCGGCCTCCTCACCATGCTGTTCCTGCGCATCTCGCCCGGACGGGGGCTGAAGGCCTACGTCGACACCTACCGCGAGCTCAAGTGGGCCATCGTCACCGTGATGGCGGTGCTCGCGCTGGCCTACGTGCTCAACCAGTCGGGCATGACCAGTCACCTCGGCCGGCTGCTGGCCGAGACCGGCGTCTTCTTCGCCTTCCTCTCCCCCATCCTGGGCTGGATCGGCGTCGCGGTGACCGGCTCGGACACCTCGGCCAACGCGCTCTTCGGCGCGCTGCAGGTGCAGACGGCGGTCGGTGCGGGTCTGGACCCGGTGCTGCTCGCCGCGGCCAACTCCTCCGGCGGCGTCATGGGCAAGATGGTCAGCCCGCAGAACCTGGCCATCGCCGCCGCGGCAGTCGGCATGGCCGGCCGGGAGGGCGAGCTGTTCCGGAAGGTGTTCGGCTGGAGCATGCTGCTCCTGCTGCTCATGTGCCTGATCGTGGTCCTGCAGGCCACGCCGGTGCTCGGCTGGATGGTCCCCGGTCAGTGACCGGCCGATCCCGCTGTCGTGTGGGTACGCCCGGTCAGCTCTCGTCCCGGGGCCGCCAGACCATCAGCGCCGAGGTGGGCGGCCGCATCGGCACGATCGCCCCCGAGTAGCCGACAGGCCCGTAGCCGGCCCGGACGGCGGACTCCGCCGCGATCACCCGGCGCTCCGCGAGCTCCAGCTCGGTGATGAGCTCCTGGACCCGCAGCTGCAGCGCCTCGACCTGGGACTCCAGGTCGATGATCCGCTTGATGCCGGCGAGGTTGACGCCGTCTTCCTGGGAGAGCCGCTGCACCTCGCGCAGCAGCGCGACGTCGCGCGGGCTGTACCGCCGGCCGCCGCCCCGGGTGCGGCCGGGGCTGACCAGCCCCAGCCGGTCGTACTGGCGCAGCGTCTGGGCGTGCATGCCGGCCAGCTCGGCCGCCACCGAGATCACGAACACCGGCGCGTCCTCGGCGACGG
>JALYNA010000361.1 GCA_030773455.1 Actinomycetota bacterium | reverse complement strand
CTTCAGCGCCGGGGTCTTGGTCTTCTCGACCTTGTCCTCGCGGCCCTTGCGGACCAGCTGGTTGATCGTGGGCATGGGTGGCCTGGATCTCCTACCTGCGCTGGGTCGTGCTGTGGACGGTGCTCTGCTGTGCCGGGTGCCGGTCCTGCCGGGGCCGTACCCATCCCCGGCCGTGGTCCACCACCGGTCCCCGCGGTCGGGCGTGTCGCCCTTCCCAAAGACCGGCCGGCGATCGGAACCGGATCGGTCGCCCCCCACGACTCGGCGCCACCACCTGTCGGCAGGCGCACCACGAACGGGAGCAGGCCCAGGGCACCCTGGGCACAGCCGACCACGATACCCGCGTGCCGGAGACCGGTCAAAGCCGGGTCCACCACAGCTGCGAGGCCGGGCCCGAGCCGCGTCCCCGTGGTCCACGCGGGATCGACGTGCTCCGGCCCGCGTGCTGCTCTGCGGGCGGACGGATCCGGCGCAGGCGGGGTTGCGCGAATGTAGCGGCTCCTGGCCGGCGTGGGCCCCGTCGCGCACCGACACCCCGGCCGCTCCCCGACCGTCGCGCGACTGTCCGACCCCCGCCCTACCGTCGGTGCCAGGATCCCCACCCACCGCCACGGAGGACATGTGCACGTCGACCTCGCCCGCGAGCTGAAGGCCCACCTGTCGGCCCGGCTGGCCCGCTCCGCGGACCCGGTGTCGGCCAGTGACGTCGGCGGCCCGCGGTGGACGCGCCCGGCCCTGGGCCTGGCGCCCGTCGGTCCCGGCCGGGCGCACCTGGCCATCCGGCTGGCCGCCAAGGAGGATGCCGACGTGCTCCTGGCCGGTCTTGACGACGCGTTCTCCGTGAGGTCGACGTCCGCGTCATCGGCGTCGTGCGCGCGTTGTCCTCCCCCACCCCCGAGGAGCTGCAGCAGCGCACCCGCCCCCTCTTCCCGGGCCTGTCGGTCGCTCACCCCTCGGTGACGGCGGGGACGCTGGGGGGCTTCGTCCGGGTCGGCGGCCGGCTGGCCGTCCTGTCCAACAACCACGTGCTGGCCGCCGGCGACGTCGCCTCGGTGGGCGACCCGGTGCTGCAGCCGGGGCCGGCCGACGGCGGGGACCCGGCCAGCGACCGGGTCGCGACGCTGGCGGCGTTCGAGCGGTTCACGGCCGACGGCCGGGCCAACCTGGTCGACGCGGCGGTCGCGGTGGTCGACGCGGAGGTGCCACTGGAGCCGGGTCGCTTCCCCGCGGGTCCGCTGGGGGCAGACCCGCTGCAGGTGGACGACGTCGAGCCCGACGAGCAGGTGGAGAAGGTCGGGCGCACCACCGGGCACACGATCGGGCGGGTCAGTGCCGTGGAGGTCGACGGCGTGGCCGTGCAGTAAGGCCATGCGACCGTCACCTTCGACGACCAGGTGGAGATCGACGGGATCGCCGGGAGCTTCAGCGCCGACGGCGACAGCGGCTCGGTCATCTGGCGCACCGCCGACCGCGCGCCCCTGGGCCTGCTCTTCGCGGGCAGCGAGACCGGGGGCCGTGCCGGCGGCGGCGTCACCTTCGCCAACCCCCTGGCGACCGTGCTGTCGGTCCTCGACCTCCAGTGGGTCACCTCCTGAGCCGTCCACCAGCACCTCCGGTCTCCCTCCCCAGGCTCACTCCCGGGGCCCGGCCCCAGCGTGCGAGGGCTGGGGAGGAGTGAGTCCTTCTACTGTCGTGACGGCCTGAACGGGGGCACCATGGGTGCATGACCGACCGCGCGTCCGCCCGAGCCGCCAAGAAGGCCCTCAGCGCCCGGCTGGCCGCGGACTCTGGCGTCGTCGGTGTGGGGCTGGCCCGCCGGGACGCCGGCTACGTCGTCAAGGTGGACCTGGCCGACGCCCATGCCGCGGACCGGGTTCCCGGGGACGTCGACGGCGTCCGCGTGGTCACCGAGGTCGTCGGGGTCGTCCGCCCGCTCTGAAAGAGGATCCCCTGCCCCCCATCGCTCGCAAGCTCGCGGCGGGGACCCTGCAGGGGGCCACCAACGCCGCTGACCGAAGGAACAGACGTGCGCATCGGCATCCAGGCCAGCTACAGCGGTGGGTTCCACCGGACCGCCGCGGAGATCCGCGAGCTCGAGTCGGCGGGGCTGGACCTCGCGACGGTCGCCGAGGTCTACACCTTCGACGCCGTCAGCCAGCTGGGCTACCTGGCCGCGGTGACCGAGCGGGTGGAGCTGATGAGCGGCATCCTGCCCATCTACAGCCGCACCCCGGCGCTCACCGCCATGACCGCCGCCGGCCTGGACTTCGTGTCCGGCGGCCGCTTCACCCTCGGACTCGGCGCCTCCGGCCCCCAGGTGATCGAGGGATGGCACGGCGTCCCGTACGACGCCCCGCTGCAGCGCACCCGCGAGGTCGTCGAGATCTGCCGGCAGGTGTGGCGTCGGGAGCGGCTGGTCCACGAGGGCCCCAAGTACACGGTCCCCCTGCCGGCCGGGCAGGGCACCGGCCTTGGCAAGCCGCTCAAGCTGATCAACACCCCGGTGCGCGACCGGATCCCGGTCATGCTCGCCGCCATCGGCCCCAAGAACGTCGAGCTGGCCGCCGAGATCGCCGAGGCGTGGGAGCCGATCTTCTTCATGCCCGAGAAGGCGCGTGCGGTGTGGGGTGACTCCCTGGCCGCGGGTAGGGCCAAGCGCGACGTCGCTCTGGGTGACCTGCAGATCGTCGTAGGCGTCGCGGTCGCCATCGGGGACGGCGTGGAGCCCATGCTCGACCTGGTGCGGCCGCAGCTGGCGTTGTACATGGGCGGCATGGGCTCCCGCGGCAAGAACTTCTACAACGACCTCGCCCGGCGCTACGGCTACGAGGACGAGGCCCGCACCATCCAGGACCTCTTCCTCGGCGGGAAGAAAGACGAGGCGGCCGCCGCCGTCCCGGAGGAGCTCGTGCGGGCCACCACGCTGATCGGCCCGGAGTCGCACGTCGCCGAGCGGGTCGCCGCCTTCCGCGAGGCCGGCGTTACCACGCTGCTGCTGCAGCCGCTCGACGACAGCCCCGAGAGCCGGCTCCGCACGGTCGAGACCATGCGGAAGGTCGCCGACCGGTAGAGGGACCCGGTTCCGTCACGTGACGGCTCGGTCGATCATCCGCCGTCCTGGCTCACGGTTCCCAGTCCTGGCTCGGCGCCGGTCGTGAACTCGGACCGGGGATGAACAGCTCAGCTGATCATCGGACGCCCGGACATGCGGAAGGGGCCCGCCGGCGAATCGCCTGCGGGCCCCTCCGATCGGTGGGGATCAGCCCCGCCAGTCGTACTCCTCCAGGCGCACGGCCTCGCCGCTGCCCTGACCGAAGACGTCGGGGCTGTAGTACTGCCCGTCGTCGTACCCGGCCATCGTGTAGACGGCGGCGCGGGCCTCCTCGGTCGGCTCGACCGTGATGTTCCGGTAGCGGCTGATGCCGGTACCGGCCGGGATCAGCTTTCCGATGATCACGTTCTCCTTGAGGCCGAGCAGGCTGTCGCTCTTCCCCTGGATCGCCGCGTCGGTGAGCACCTTGGTCGTCTCCTGGAAGGAGGCGGCCGACAGCCACGACTCGGTCGCGAGCGAGGCCTTGGTGATGCCCATGAGCACCGGGCGGGCCGAGGCCGGCTCGTTGCCCTCCGCGACGACCCGGCGGTTCTCGGTCTCGAACAGCGTCCGCTCGACCAGTGCACCCGGGAGGAACTCGGTGGCGCCCGAGTCGATGATGGTCACCCGCTTGAGCATCTGGCGGATGATCACCTCGATGTGCTTGTCGTGGATCGACACGCCCTGGCTGCGGTAGACCTCCTGGACCTCGCGCACCAGGTGCAGCTGCACCTCGCGCGGGCCCATGATCCGCAGCACCTCGTGCGGGTCGACCGCACCCTCGGTGAGCTGCTCGCCGACCTCGACGTGGGCGCCGTCCTCAACCCGCAGCCGCGACCGGCGCGACAGCTTGTCGTAGACGACCTCGTCGGAGCCGTCGTCCGGGGTGATCGTGAGCTTGCGGAACTGCTCGCCGTCCTCGATGCGGACGGTGCCGGCCAGCTCGGCGATCGGGGCCTTGCCCTTGGGGACGCGGGCCTCGAAGAGCTCCACCACACGCGGCAGACCGTGGGTGATGTCCTCACCCGCGACGCCACCGGTGTGGAAGGTACGCATCGTCAGCTGGGTGCCGGGCTCGCCGATCGACTGGGCGGCGATGATGCCGACCGCCTCGCCGACGTCCACCAGCTTGCCGGTCGCGAGCGACCGGCCGTAACAGGTGGCGCAGGTGCCGAGCAGCGACTCGCAGGTCAGGACGCAGCGGACCTTGACCTCCGAGACGCCGGCGTCGACGAGCTGGCTGATCAGCACGTCACCCAGGTCGGAGTTGGCCTGCGCGATGACCGTGCCGTCCTCGGCCGTCACGTCGGCGGCGAGGGCACGGGCGTAGACGCTGGTCTCCGCGTGCGGGTCCCGGGTGAGGACGCCGTCGAGAACCGTCGCGATCGGCATGATGACGCCGCGCTCGGTGCCGCAGTCTTCCTCGCGGATGATGACGTCCTGCGAGACGTCGACCAGCCGGCGGGTGAGGTACCCGGAGTCCGCGGTCCGCAGCGCCGTGTCGGCCAGACCCTTGCGCGCGCCGTGCGTGGAGATGAAGTACTCCAGCACGGACAGACCCTCCCGGAAGTTGGCCTTGATCGGCCGCGGGATGATCTCGCCCTTCGGGTTCGCCACCAGGCCGCGCATGCCGGCGATCTGGCTGATCTGCATCATGTTGCCGCGGGCGCCGGAGTTGACCATGACCCAGACCGGGTTGGTGGTCGGGAAGTTGTCCACCATCGCCTGGCTGACCTCGGCCCGCGCGCGGGTCCAGATCTCGATCAGCTCGCCACGACGCTCGGCGTCGGTGATGACACCGCGCTCGTACTGGCGCTCGATCTGCCGGGCCTCGGCCTCGTGCCGGTCGAGGATCTCCTGCTTGGCCGGCGGGGTCACGACGTCGTCGATGGCGATGGTGACGCCCGAGCGGGTGGCCCAGCGGAAGCCGGCCGACTTGAGGGCGTCCAGCGTCGCCGCGACCTGCACCTTGGGGTAGCGCTCGGCGAGGTCGTTGACGATCGCCCCGAGCTCCTTCTTCGGCACCTGGTAGTTGACGAAGCGGTAGTCCTCGGGCAGGGCCTCGTTGAACAGCACCCGGCCCAGGCTGGTCTCGACCAGCGCGGGGGCACCCGGGGTCCAGTCCTCGGGCTGCTCCCACGCGGGGTTGACCTTGCCGTTGTCGACGCCGAACACCTCGTCGAGGCGGATGTACGCCCGCTCCTGCAGACCCAGCGCACCCTTGTCGAAGGCCATGATCGCCTCGGCGGTGGAGGCGTAGGCCGCCGGCCGGCCGCCGTCGGCCTCGTGCCGGCTGCGCACCAGGGTGGTCAGGTGGTACAGGCCCAGCACCATGTCCTGGGTCGGCGCGGTGATCGGACGACCGTCGGCCGGCGACAGGATGTTGTTCGACGACAGCATCAGGATCCGGGCCTCGGCCTGAGCCTCGGCCGACAACGGCAGGTGCACCGCCATCTGGTCACCGTCGAAGTCCGCGTTGAAGGCGGTGCAGACGAGCGGGTGGATCTGGATGGCCTTGCCCTCGACCAGCTGCGGCTCGAAGGCCTGGATGCCCAGGCGGTGCAGCGTCGGCGCGCGGTTCAGCAGCACCGGGTGCTCGGTGATGACCTCCTCGAGCACGTCCCACACGACAGGACGGGCGCGCTCGACCATGCGCTTGGCGCTCTTGATGTTCTGCGCGTGGTTGAGGTCGACGAGCCGCTTCATGACGAACGGCTTGAACAGCTCGAGCGCCATCTGCTTGGGCAGGCCGCACTGGT
>JALYNA010000360.1 GCA_030773455.1 Actinomycetota bacterium | reverse complement strand
CGTCGGCGACGTCGGCGTCGAGCGCGTCGCGCAGCTGCACCAGGTCGTCGGCGAGCAGCCGGAGCCGGGCGTCGCGGAGGTCGACCTGCACGCCGGCCGCGCGACGCGCGACCTCGGCCTGCCGGCCCAGCGGCTTGAGCTGGCGGCGCAGCTCGGCGGTGAGGTCGGCCAGCCGGTCGAGGTTGGCCTGCATCGCGTCGAGCTCGCGGAGCGCGTTCTCCTTGCGCTTGCGGTGCTTGAGGACGCCGGCGGCCTCCTCGATGAAGGCGCGACGGTCCTCCGGGCGGCCGGAGAGGACGGCGTCGAGCTGGCCCTGACCGACGATGACGTGCATCTCGCGGCCGATGCCGGAGTCGCTGAGCAGCTCCTGGACGTCGAGCAGCCGGACCTTGTCCCCGTTGATCTCGTACTCGCTCTCCCCGGAGCGGTACATCCGCCGGGTGATCGAGACCTCGGTGTAGTCGATCGTCAGGGCGCCGTCGGCGTTGTCGATCGTGAGGGTCACCTCGGCCCGCCCCAGCGCGGAGCGGCCGGGGGTGCCGGCGAAGATGACGTCCTCCATCTTGCCGCCGCGCAGGCTCTTGGCGCCCTGCTCGCCCAGGATCCAGGCGATGGCGTCGACGACGTTGGACTTCCCGGAGCCGTTGGGCCGACGACGGCGGTGATCCCTGGCTCGAGGCGCAGGGTCGTCGCGGACGCGAAGGACTTGAAGCCCTTGAGCGTCAGGCTGGAGAGATGCATGGGGAGGGCTCAACGGGTCCAGCGGGCGGCCTCCCTGCAGGGTCCCGCCGCGAGCGTGCGAGTGGCGGGGAGCAGGGAGGTCCTTCAGGCCAGGGCGGGCTCGGCGTTGTCGCCGGCCATGCTGAGCAGCTCGTGCGCGATGGCGGCGTCGCGCTGGGCGCGCAGCTCCTCCAGTTCCTGCTCCAGCCGGCGCACCCGGGCCCGCAGGGCGGCGTTCTCCTCGGCTACTCGGAGCGCAGCGGGGGCTACGACGTGACCGAACAGGGCCTTGGCCATGGCAACAACGGCCTTTCGACTGCGTTGGGGTATGACCTGCGCCCCGTACGACGGTCGGCGCGGTCCGTGTATGCCCAGGGTGACAGGCGCTGACACGCAGGTCAACGGGCACACCGGAGACCGACTGCGTCGGGTGGGTGTCGCGTTCGTCACGCCGTCGTGAACCCGGCGCTCCCGCGGACCGTCTCGTCCCGGACGTCGACCGCCGTCACCGCGCCGGGCGCCCGCGGGCCCTGCAGCTCGGCCAGGACGGCGGCCACCGCAGCGTCCGGCCCCTCGAGGACGACCTCGACGCGCCCGTCGGGCAGGTTGGTCGCCGATCCCGCCAGGCCGGCCGCTTCGGCCTGCCCGCGGACGAACCACCGGTAGCCGACGCCTTGCACCGAGCCGGAGACCAGGGCGATGACGCGCCGGGTCACGACCGTCGAGCTCTCGGACGCGGTTGACACCTCGGGCAGCTGTAGCTGGAGCGGTTCATGAACGACTCGCGCACGATCGGCGTCCCGCACCGCGGGCAGGGCCGGTCGACCTGGCCGTAGACGGCCAGGTGGCGGGAGAAGTAGCCGCTCTGCCCGTTGACGTCGACGTAGAGGGAGTCGAAGGACGTGCCGCCCTGCGCCAGGCTCGCGGTCAGCACGTCCCGCACGCCCTCCAGCAGGCCGGTCACCTGCGCACGGGTGAGCCGGTCGGCCGGGCGGGCCCCGTGCAGCCCGGCGCGCCACAGCGCCTCGTCGGCGTAGATGTTGCCGACCCCGCCGATCAGCGTCTGGTCCAGCAGCGCCCGCTTGACCTCGGTGCGCCGGCGGCGCAGCGCCGCGCTGAACCCGTCGGCGTCGAAGGAGCCGTCGAGGGGGTCGATGGCGATGTGCGCGAGTCGGCCGGGGATCTGCTCTCCGTCGGCGTCCTCGACCGCCAGGCCGCCGAAGGTGCGCTGGTCGACGAAGCGCAGCTCGCGGCCGCCGTCGGTGAAGGTGAACCGGGCCCGCAGGTGCGTCTCGTCGGGCTGGGCGGGCTTCTCGACCAGCAGCTGGCCGCTCATCCCGAGGTGCGCGACCAGCGCCTGCCCGGCGGGGCTGCCGTCGGCCTCGGCGACCGGCAGCCACAGGTACTTGCCGCGGCGGTGGGCGGCGGTGAGGGTGCGCCCGGTCAGCGCGGCGACGAAGTGCTCGGCGCCCTCGAGGTGACGGCGGACGGCGCGTGGGTGGTGCACCTCGACGGCGGCGACGGTGCGCCCGGCGACCCAGCGGTCCAGGCCGCGCCGGACCACCTCCACCTCGGGCAGCTCGGGCACGGCGGCTCAGCCCGCGCCGTGGTGTGCTGCGCCGTCCGGGCCGTCGGCTGCTCCCCCGTCCGCTCCCGGGCCGTCGGAGAGGACCCGCCAGGCGGCCTCGGCGGCCTCCTGCTCGGCGGCCTTCTTGGTGCGCCCGGTGCCGCGGCCGTACGCGGTCCCGGAGAGGACGACCGCGGCGGTGAACGTCTTCGCGTGGTCGGGGCCGGTGTCCTCCACCACGTAGGTGGGCGCACCCAGCCCCAGGCGAGCGCCGAGCTCCTGGAGGCTGGTCTTCCAGTCCAGGGCGGCACCGCGGGTCGCGGCCCGGTCGAGCAGCGGGTCGAACAGCTCGTGGACGACGTCCGCAGCGGCGTGCAGGCCCAGCCCGACGTGCACGGCGCCAATGAGCGCCTCCACGGCATCGGCGAGGATCGAGTCCTTCTCCCGGCCGCCGGTGGTCTCCTCGCCACGGCCGAGCAGCAGGTGCGGCCCCAGCCCGCCGTCGCCGAGCCGGCGGGCGACGTCGGCCAGCGAGGTCATGTTGACCACCGAGGCGCGCAGCTTGGCCAGCCGGCCCTCGGGCAGGTCGGGGTGGCGCCGGTAGAGCTCCTCGGTGACCACCAGGCCGAGCACCGAGTCCCCGAGGAACTCCAGGCGCTCGTTGGTGGGCAGCCCGCCGTGCTCGTAGGCGTAGGAGCGGTGGGTCAGCGCCAACGCCAGCAGGCCGCCGGGCAGCTCGACACCGAGGGCGTCGAGGAGCCAGGCGGCCGCGCGGTCGGCGTGCGCCCCACCGGCCGGGGAGCAACCGGCGGCCCCGAGCGGTGCGGGCTGGGTGCCGGTGGCCGTCGTCCCCATGGGTGGTTCCGCCGGGATCAGACCGAGAGGACCTGACGGCCCGCGTACTGCCCGCAGTTCGGGCAGGCCTGGTGCGGCGGCTTGAGCTGGCCGCAGGCCCGGTTCGGGCACGGCGTCAGGGTGGGCGCGGAGGCCTTCCACTGCGAACGCCGGGCGCGGGTGTTGGAGCGGGACATCTTCCGCTTCGGGACGGCCACGTCAGTTCTCCTCTGGGTTGTCCGCACCGGGGGTGCCCGGGGCGGCGGCGAAACGGCCGGCGAGCCCGGCCCAGCGCGGGTCGAGCTGCTCGTGCGTGTGGTCGTCGGGCAGGTCGTCGAGACGCTGCCCGCAGTCGACGCACAGCCCGGCGCAGTCCTCGGTGCAGGTCGGCGCCAGCGGGAGGCTCAGGACGACGAGGTCGCGGACCATCGGCTCGAGATCGATGTGCTCGCCCTCGACGCGGCGGACTTCGTCCTCCTCGCTGGTGGCCTCGGTGGTGCTGCCCTCGTAGGCGAACAGCTCCTGGACGTCGAGCTCCAGGGTGTCCTCGATCGGCTCCAGGCAGCGGGCGCAGGACCCGACGAGGGGGACGTCGACCTCACCGGAGACGAGGACGCCCTCCATCACCGACTCCAGCCGCAGCCGGAGCGCGACCTCGGCGCCCTCGGGGACGCCGATGAGCTCGACCCGCCAGTCCGCGGGCGCGGGCAGGGTGCGCTCCAGCTCGTGCATCGAGCCGGGACGGCGGCCGAGCTCGCGCAGGTCGACGGACCAGGGGTCGGCGGCAGGACGCCGGGCGTCCTTGGACGCGGCGCCTGGGCGGGGCTGCGGTGCGGCAGGCATGTCGGTACTCGCGGTAGGCATCGGGGAGGTGGCCGGCCGGGGTGCGGGGACCTCCGGCGGTCGGACCGGCACCCAGGTTACCCGATGGGCGGCACGGCCCGTCCGGCCCGGGACGGGGTCCTTCTACTTCTACTCGCGGAGGCTGGCGCGAGCCTTCTCCACCGAGCGCAGCATCCGCTCCAGCGTGCCGCCGAAGCCGGCCAGCCGGGTGTCGACGTACTCGTCGACCTCGGTGCGCATCCGGGCGACGTCCGCCGCGGTCTGCGCCCCGAGCTCGTCGGCGCGGTCGACCGCACCCCGGTAGACCTCGGTCTCGCTGACCAGCCGCTCGTGCTCGGCCTGCGCGGCGGCCAGGATCTCCACCTGCTGCGCCTGGGCGTCGGCGATCAGCGCCTCGTGGTGCCGGCGGGCCTCCTCGACGATCTGCTCGGCCTCCTCCTCCGCGCGGGCGAGCAGATCCTCGGCCTCGGCCTGGGCGCGGGCGAGCAGGTCGTCGCGCTGCCGGCGGGCCGTGCCGAGGATCTCCTCGCGCTGGCGCCGGGCCGCGCCGACCACCTGCTCGGTCTCGCTGCGGGTGCGGCCGGTGAGCCGTTCGGCCTCGGCCTGCGCCTGCTGCAGGATCTCGGTGCGCTGCTCGACGATCGCGCCGGCCTTGTGCACCTCGGCGGGCAGGTTCTCCCGCAGGTCGTCGAGCAGGTCGAGCAGGATGTCCCGGGGGACCATGCACGAGCCGCCGGACATCGGCACGCTGCGCGCGTTCTCGATGACGCTGCTCAGCTCGTCGACGGTCTCGTAGAGCCGATAGACGACCTCTGTCACGGCCCCTCCTCCCGCCGCGCGGCGAGCCGCGCGTGCACGGCCGCCGGGACCAGCCCCGAGACGTCGCCGCCGAAGGTGGCGATCTGCTTGACCAGGCTGGAGGACAGGTGGCCGACCTGCGGAGCGGTGGGCACGAACAGCGTCTCCACCCGGGCCAGCTCGCGGTTCATCTGGGCCATCTGCAGCTCGTATTCGAAGTCGCTGACCGCACGCAGCCCCTTGACGATCACCGGGATGTCGTGGCCGCGGCAGTAGTCGACCAGCAGGCCCTGGAAGCTGTCGACGGTGACGTTGGGCAGCTCGGCGACCGACTCGCGGAGCAGCTCCATGCGCTCCTCGACCGGGAACAGCCCGGCCTTGCCCGGGTTGACCAGGACGGCGACCACCAGCTCGTCGTACAGGTCCGCGGCCCGGGTGATGACGTCGACGTGACCGTTCGTCACGGGGTCGAACGACCCGGGGCAGACGGCTCGCCTCACGGACAGCGACCGTACCGGAGCACGGCCTCGCCGTAGCGGCGATCGCGCAGTCCACGCAGGGGTGTCGGCCACTCGAACGGCTCCTCCCGGCTGGAGCGCTCGACGACGACGACGGCGTCCTCGGCCAGCCACCCGCCCGCCACCAGCGCCCGGAGCACGCCGAGGACCTCGGCGACGGGCGTGGCGTAGGGCGGGTCGGCCAGGACGAGGTCGAACCGGACCGGCGGCGGCCCGGCCACGACGGTGGGGACCGAGCCGGACACGACGCGCCCGCCGGGCAGGCCGACCGCGTCGAGGTTGGCGCGCAGCACCGGCAGCACCCGGGGGCCGTTCTCGACGAGGACCACGCAGGCCGCGCCGCGGCTGAGCGCCTCCAGTCCCAGGGCGCCGGAGCCGGCGTAGAGGTCCAGGACGGCGGCTCCCTCGAGGTCCAGCAGGGTGGCGAGGCTGTTGAACAGCGCCTCCCGGGCGCGGTCGCCGGTGGGCCGCACCCCGGAGGGCGGCACCCTCAGCCGACGTCCACCGGCCACGCCGGAGATCAGTCTGGTCATGCCTTCTCGGAGGTCATGCCTTCTCCAGGTACTCGGCGCGCTCGTCGGCGGCCAGCGCGGCCACCTCCATCGCCAGGCCCGGGAAGTCCGCGAGGCCGCGGTCGGTGGCCAGCAGCGCGGTGGCCTCGGCGCGGGCCTCGGCGATGAGCTGCTCGTCCTCCAGCAGCGAGAGCATCCTGATGCCCGAGCGGCGGCCGGACTGCGCGGCGCCGAGCACGTCGCCCTCGCGGCGGGTCTCCAGGTCCAGCCGGGCCAGCTCGAAGCCGTCGGAGGTGGCGGCGACCGCGGCCAGCCGCGCCCCGGTGGCCGAGGCGGTGGACGCCTCGGAGACCAGCAGGCACAGCCCCCGGTGCCTGCCGCGGGCCACCCGGCCGCGCAGCTGGTGCAGCTGGCTGACGCCGAAGCGGTCGGCGTCCATGACCACCATCACGGTGGCGTTGGGCACGTCGACGCCCACCTCGACGACGGTGGTGGCGACGAGGACGTCGACGTCCCCCGCGGCGAAGGCGCGCATCCGCGCTTCCTTGTCCTCCGGGCTCATCCGGCCGTGCAGGACCTCCACGCGCAGGCCGGCCAGCGGTCCAGCGCGCAGCTCCTCGGCGACGTCGAGGACGGCCAGCGGCGGACGACGGTCCGAGGTCCCCTCCGCCGGAGCGCCGTCGGCGTCGTCGGGCTCCTCCTCGGCCCCGGCGTCCTCACCGATGCGGGGGCAGACCACATAGGCCTGCCGGCCGGCGGCAACCTCCTCGCGCAGCCGCTCCCAGGCCCGGTCCAGCCAGGCCGGCTTGTCCCGGACGGGGACCACCGAGCTGGCCACGCCGCCGCGCCCGCCCGGCAGCTGGCGCAGCGTGGAGGTCTCCAGGTCGCCGTAGACGGTCATGGCGACCGTCCGCGGGATCGGCGTCGCGGTCATCACCAGCAGGTGTGGCGGCCGGTTGCCCTTGGCCCGCAGCGCGTCGCGCTGCTCCACGCCGAAGCGGTGCTGCTCGTCGACGACGACCAGGCCGAGGTCGGCGAAGTCCACGCCCTCCTGCAGCAACGCGTGCGTGCCGACGACGATGCCGGCGCTGCCGTCGGCCACCGCGGCGCGGCCCGCCCGGCGGGCGGCGGCCTTCTGCGAGCCGGTGAGCAGCACCACCCGGGTGCCGGCCGGGTCGCCGTCGAGCTCGCCGGCGCGGCCCAGCGGCCCGAGCATCGCGCCGATGCTGCGCGCGTGCTGGGCGGCGAGTACCTCGGTGGGCGCCAGCAGCGCGGCCTGCCCGCCGGCGTCGACGACCTGCGCCATGGCGCGCAGCGCGACGACGGTCTTGCCGGCGCCCACCTCGCCCAGCAGCAGCCGGTGCATGGGCTGCTCGCGGGCCAGCTCGCCGGCCAGCTCCTCCCCCACCTCGCGCTGCCCGTCGGTGAGCGAGAAGGGCAGCGCGGCGTCCACGGCGTCCAGCAGCCCCCCGGCCCGCCGCGGGCGGGCGATGCCGGGCTCCAACGCGGCCGCCCGCCGGCGGGCGGCGAGGGTCAATTGGAGGGTGAGCGCCTCGTCCCACTTCAGCCGGTGCCCCGCCCGCTCGGCGTCCGCGTCCGAGGTCGGCCGGTGGATGTCGAGCAGCGCGGCGGGCAGGCTCGGGAGCCCGTGCCGGGCACGCAGCTCCTCGGGCAGCGGGTCCTCCACGAACCCGAACCCGCCGGCGGCGTCGAGCAGCAGCCGGACCGACTTCTGGATCACCCAGCTCGAGACGTCCTTGCTGGCCGGATAGATCGGGATCAGCGCGCGAGCCCAGTCGGTGTCGTCGTCGCCGGTGATGAGGTGGCAGTCGGGATGGGCGAACTGCTTGCTCTTCCGGTATTCGCCGACCGTGCCGGCGAACAGCCCCCAGGCCCCCTCGCGCAGGTTGGCGTGCCTGCGGTTGAAGAAGACCAGCTGCATGGAGCCGGCGCCGTCGCCCACGGTGACCTCGGTGAGGCTGCCCGGGCGGTTGCGCATCTTCCGCGTGGCCACCTTGCGCACCTGGGCCAGCACGGTCACCCGGTCGCCGACCTGGAGGTCGTCCAGCCGGGTCATCTCCCCCCGCTTGGCGTAGCGGCGGGGGTAGTGCCGCAGCAGGTCGCGAACCGTGTACAGGCCTAGCTGATCGGCCATCGCCTTGGCGGTCTTGGCACCCAGCACCCGGTCCAGCCGGGTCGTCATGTCGACGGCCACTACTCCACCCCCACCTGCAGCCGGACCCCCTCGGGCGCGCCGTCGTAGCGGGTCACCTCGACCGTCGGGTGCCGGGCGGCCAGGTGCGCGCAGACCACGTCGGCGAGGTCGGCGTCGGAGCCGGCGACGAGGGTGACCAGCTCCCCACCGGCCGAGAGCATGCGGTCGAGCAGCTCGCAGGCGACCGCGGCCGGCGCGGCACCGATGAGCAGGACGTCGCCCTCCGCCGAGCCCAGCACGTCGCCGGGAGCGCAGCGGCCGGCGCTGGTCAGGGCCTCGTGCCCGGCGACGGTGACCTCGCCCCAGCGGGTCGCCGCGGCCGCCTCCGCCATGGTGATCACGTCGTCGGCGAAGCGCCGGGCGGGGTCGGCGACGGCGAGCGCGGCCAGCCCCTGCACCGGCGAGCGGGTGGGGACGACGGCGATGTCGCGCCCCTCCTCCCGGGCACGGTCGGCGGCGCGGGAGGCCAGTGCGGTGAGCGTCGCGTCGTTGGGCAGCACGACGACGCCGGCCGCGCCGGCCCCCAGGACCGCAGCGAGCACGTCGTCCTCCGTGACCCCGTCCGGGCCGCAGGGGACGACGGTGGCGCCCTCGTCGGTGAACAGCTGGGCGAGCCCACCGTCCGGGACGATCGCCACGACCGCCCGCGCGTCGGGCACCGACGCCGGCGGCCGGACCGGGGCCAGCGGGGTGACCGAGATGCGGTGCGGCCGGCCGGCCTCGATGCCCGCCTCGATCGCGGCGCCGACGTCGCTGACGTGCACATGCACGTTCCACTCGCGCCCGCCGGGGGTGTCCACGCCGACGACCACCAGGCTGTCCCCGAGAGCGGCCAGCCGCTCCTGCAGCCGCGCCACGGCGGCCTCGTCGCTGTCGGCGAGCAGGTACTGCACCTCGCTGCCCGGGCCGGCGAGCGGCTGGCGCGGCAGGTCGCTCGCCCCGGGGCCGTGGGAGTGCCCGGAGTGGGCGCCGTGCCGGGGCCGGCGCTCCAGCGACGGGCGCACCGGCTCGACGCTGGTCACCGTGGTCACGAGTGCGTCGAGGACCAGGCACAGCCCCGCTCCCCCGGCGTCGACCACTCCCGCGTCGCGGAGCACGGCCAGCTGCCCCGGCGTCGCCTCCAGGGCGGCGCGGGCGCCGTCGGCCGCGGCCCGCACCACCTCGGCCAGGGCGGTGCGGCCCTCGGCGACCGCGGCGACCGCCGCCTCACCGCCGGCCCGGGCCACCGTGAGGAACGTCCCCTCCTCCGGATCGGCGACCGCGCCGTAGGCGGTGTCGGCGGCCTCCAGCAGCGCGGTGGCGAGGGCGGGTCCGTCGGCCGGGGGCTGCGCCGCCAGCTGATCGGCCAGGCCGCGCCACAGCTGGGCGAGGATGGTGCCGGAGTTCCCGCGGGCGCCCAGCACGGCGCCGCGGGCCAGCAGCGCCCAGGCCGGCTCGGTGCGCCGCTCGCCGGCCTCCTCGAGCGCGGCCACGGCGGCCTCGACGGTCGCCAGCAGATTGGTGCCGGTGTCGCCGTCGGGGACGGGGAAGACGTTGAG
>JALYNA010000359.1 GCA_030773455.1 Actinomycetota bacterium | reverse complement strand
GCCGGACGACGATCACGCTGTTCATGACGACGGCGGCCGCCGCCTGGTTCGTCGGCACCACGCTGGCCGTCCGGCTGACCTCGGTGCAGGCCAACACCGGCATCGGCCAGGAGCTGATCTACATCGTCGCCGCCGTCATCGGCGGCTGCCTGCTCACCGGCGGGTTCGGCTCGGCGGTCGGCGCCTCGCTCGGTGCGCTGGTCTTCGGCATGACCCAGCTGGGCATCGTCTACCTGCGGTGGGACGCCGACTGGTTCTACTTCTTCCTCGGCGCGATGCTGCTGTTGGCCGTCCTGGCCAACCGACTGGTCCGCCGCTACGCCGAGGCGGCCCGGCGGTGACCGGCGGGGGCAGTGCAGTCCCGCTGCTCGAGCTGCGCGACGTCGGCAAGGACTTCGGCTCGGTCATCGCCCTGGACGGCGTCAGCACGACCGTGCGGGCCGGCGAGGTGACCTGCGTGCTGGGCGACAACGGGGCCGGCAAGTCCACGCTGATCAAGGTCCTGGCCGGGGTGCACCGGCCCGACCGCGGGCAGGTGCTGCTAGAGGGGGAGCCGGTGGAGTTCGGCGCGCCGCGGGACGCCCTAGACGCCGGGATCGCGACCGTCTACCAGGATCTGGCCATGATCCCGCTGATGGCGATCTGGCGGAACTTCTTCCTCGGCGCCGAGCCGACCCGCGGGTGGGGGCCGTTCCGCCGCTTCGACGCCGCCCGGGCCCGGGAGGTCACCCGGCGCGAGCTGCTGGCGATGGGCATCGACATCCGCGACCCCGACCAGCCGGTGGGCACCCTGTCCGGTGGGGAGCGTCAGTCGGTCGCGATCGCCCGCGCCGTCCACTTCGGGGCGCGGGTGCTCATCCTCGACGAGCCGACGTCGGCACTCGGGGTCAAACAGGCCGGCATCGTGCTGCGCTACATCGCCCAGGCCCGCGACCGCGGCGTCGGTGTCGTCTTCATCACGCACAACCCGCACCACGCCCACCCGGTCGGCGATCGGTTCCTCATCCTGGGCCGTGGCCGCAGCCTCGGCGACTTCGCGAAGGCCGAGGTCGGCGTGGAGGAGCTCACCCGGCTGATGGCCGGCGGCGCCGAGCTCGACCAGCTCACTACGGAGCTGGGGCGGTCGCAGCCGCAGCCGGAGTCGCAGAAAGATGGCGGCTAGCCCTCAAGGTCCCACGTCAGAGTGACGAAAAGACTGTGACAGGAGTGGGGCACGCGCCCCGTGCGCATGGTGAACAGCTGTGCCGCGTGGCGGCTTCCAGGCCTGGTGTGACGTTGTCACGCCGCGCTGACCCCCCGACGCACGCCTCTTCCCCAGGGAGCGACATGCTGCACACCCGTCCTCGCCGGCGCACGTCCGGGACCGCCGCGGTCCCGGCGCACCGCTCGCGCGCCGGGGTGGTCCGCAGCCTGCTGGCCGGCGTCGTCGCCGGCACGGTGGTGCTGACCGGGGCGGCTCCCGCGAGCGCGGCCCCCGCACCGCCCAACCCGTCCGACGAGCAGCTCGGGCAGGCGCGGTCGGCGCAGGACGCCGCCGCTGCCGAGGTCGGCCGGATCGCCGCGCTGGTCGCCCAGGCCGAGTCCCAGCTCGAGGGCTACGCCGTCCAGGCCGAGGCCGCCGGCGCCGCCTACCTCGCCGCCGAGGAGGCCCTGGCCCAGGCGCAGGCCGAGGCCGCGCGGACGGCGCTGGAGCTGCGAACCGCCGTGGCGGCCGTCAACGCGTCCCTCGCCCGGATCGCCGGCTTCTCCCGCGACAGCTACATGAGCGGCAACACCCTCTCCACCGCCGCGGCCCTGCTCGACGCGGACGGGCCGGCCGAGCTCATCCAGCGCGCCGCGATGCTCGAGTACGTCTCGGCCAACCAGCTCGACGTCCTCGGCCAGCTCGAGGTCGCCCAGGTCCGGCGGGCCAACGCGGACTCCGCCGCACGCGCCTCCCGGGACAAGACGGCCGCGGCCGAGGCCACCGCGGCCGCCGCCAAGGCGACCGCCGACCAGCAGCTGGCCGCCCAGCGCAACGCCTACGACCAGGTCGCCGCGCAGAAGGCCGCCTACGACCAGCAGCTGCAGGCCGCCCAGATCGAGCTGCTGCGCCTGCAGGGCGCACGGAACGCGCATGGGGCGTGGCAGCAGCAGAAGGCGGCCGAGGAGGCCGCGGCCGCCGCGGCCGCCCGCCGCGCCGAGGAGGAG
>JALYNA010000358.1 GCA_030773455.1 Actinomycetota bacterium | reverse complement strand
AGTCGGAGCGATCCGTGGTCTCCTCGTATCCGGCGAGCGTTATCAAGGTTCGTCGTGATCCGACTGCTCGTGCCCACGCCGGTTCGCTGCGCCCGCACGTGCACGAGGGGCAGACGACGGCGGGCAGCCGCCCGCGTCCATGAATCGAACACTGGCCTGCACAACGGTTCGACGGCTGGGGGTGGGGGATGGGTCGGGATGTCGGTCCACTACTCGTCGTCGTCGGGTTCGCCGTGGTTGCCGTAGGGGTCTTGGCCTGGACTGGTGGGCTGTCCTGGTTCGGCCGCCTGCCCGGGGACATCCGGATCGAGCGCGAAAACACGCGCGTGTACATCCCTGTGGTTTCGATGCTCATCGTGTCCGTCGTCGTGAGCATCCTGCTATCCCTGTTTCGCAGGTGATGAGCCGTACCTGGCCGAACAAGAGGGCCGGCGCCCGGTTCGGTCAGGACGCCGGCCCCAGCGTGGTCACCGGAGATCGAGCAGCCGGGTGATCCGCTTCTCGACCGGGGGATGGGTCATGAACAGCGCGGTCCACGCCCCGCGACCGGTCAGCGGGTGCACCAGGTACTTCGACGCCTGCGCCGGTTCCACCCGCATGGGCACCCGCCGCATGACCCGGTCGATCTTCGCCAGCGCGCCGGCGAGGGCGGAGCCGTCACCGATGAGCTCGGCGCCGGTGCGGTCGGCCTCGAACTCCCGGCTGCGGGAGAGGGCCAGCTGCAGCAGCGCCGCGGCGATCGGCGCGACCAGGAGAGCGACCATCGTCGCGAGCGGGCCGGGGTCCTCGTCGTCCTCGGACGAACCGAAGAACGGCAGCATCCCGACCAGGTTGGCCAGGAAGCTGATCCCGGTGGCCAGCGCGGCGGCGACCGAGGTGATCAGGATGTCCCGGTTGCCCACGTGCGCCAGTTCGTGCGCTAGCACGGCACGCAGCTCCCGGGCGTCGAGCAGCTCGAGCAGCCCTCGGGTCACCGCGACCGCGGCGTGCCGCGGGTTGCGCCCGGTGGCGAACGCGTTCGGTTGCGCGTCCGGGGTCACGTACAGCCTCGGCATGGGCAGCCCGGCCTCGGTGGTCAGCTCCCGCACGATGCGGTGATAGGCCGGGAAGTCGTCGGGCCCCACCGGGACGGCGCGGGCTGCCATCAGCGCCAGGCGGTCGGAGTACCAGTACGAACCGGCCACCGCGCCGAGACCGAGGACCAGGCCGACGGCGGCGCCGCCCTGTCCGAACTGGGCGCCGAGCAGCACCAGCAGGCCGCCCAGGCCGGCCAGCAGGACCGTGGTCTTGATGCCGTTCCAGCTCCGGCGCAGCGCGGAGAAAGGCCGCCGCGCCGGAGCCCGGCGGTGGCCGGACAGGTAGTCGCCGCCCGCTCCGGGCCAGGGCCCGGTCCCAGGAGCGCGGACCGGCGAAGTGCGAACCGGCGAAGTGCGAACCGGCAGTGTCATGTCGACCACTCCCTTCTTCGAGGTCGGCGACTGGCTCTCGCAGCAGAAGAACTTCCATCACGTGCTGTAGATTCCGGGCACCGTGCTCCGGCTCGCAACGTCCTCCGGACGCCGGCCTGGACCCATGCCGCCCGCTCCTCGCCGCGCGGACAGAGCTCTCCCCGAGGCGTCGGTCACCCTGGCCGTCCAGGCGGAGAGGGGTGTTCCGTCGCCACTCCGGCGGGCAACACTGTCGGCGTCGACGTTTCCAGGCGGCGGCTCGCCGCCTGCGGACGAGGCCGCTCTGATCCCGACGGCAGCGCGGTTCCTGCCGGCGGGTGGCTGGGAGGAGGCACCGCGATGACCGCACGAGAGGATGGGGCCGTCGCCCGCCGTGGCCCCGGGCCCGACCGACGCAGCACGCCTCGGCAGGGCGGCGGCAGCAGCCCGCGATGGCGGCCCCCGTGGCGCGTGGAGGGGGAGCGCCCCAACACCGAGTCCGACTTGTGGGCCGACAGCTGGCGCCGGCCGGGGGGTGGCCGGTTCTGGCTCGTGCTCGCGGGGTTGCTGACTCTGAACTGGGTGCTGTCGGGACTCATGCTCGGACCACCCCCGCGTCTGGAGATCCCGTACACGTTCTTCCGCGAGCAGGTCGTGGAGGGCAACGTCGCCGAGGTCACGACGATCGGCGACACCATCGAGGGGAGGTTCGAGGAGGCGGTCACCTTCCCTCCCGAGGCGCAGGGCCGGGGCGGCGACGGGCAGGAACCGCAGCCCCCTGAGCCGGGGCAGGTCCTGGGCGGGCAGCCCCGGAGCGGGACGCTGTTCGCCACCCAGCGGCCGTCCTTCGCCGACGACGGTCTCATGGGCCTCCTGCTGCGCGAGGACGTCACCGTGAACGCCGAGCCGCCGGACCGCGTTCCGGTCTGGCAGCAGCTGCTGTTGGGCTTCGGTCCCACGATCCTGCTGGTCGCCCTGCTGGTGTGGCTGGCCCGGCGCTCGGCCGGTGCCGCCGGCCTGGGCGGAGGTCTGGGGCTGGGCAGGTCCAAGGCGCGCCGCTACAGCCCGGAGACCGGCCCGCGGACCACGTTCGAGGACGTGGCCGGCATCGATGACGTCGAGGAAGAGGTCAGGGAGATCGTGGACTTCCTGCGGGACCCCGACCGCTACCGCCGCCTAGGCGCCACCGTGCCCAAGGGCGTCCTGCTGACCGGACCGCCGGGCACCGGCAAGACCCTGCTCGCGCGTGCGGTCGCCGGCGAGGCCGGCGTGCCCTTCTTCTCCGTCTCGGCCGCCGAGTTCATCGAGATGATCGTCGGGGTCGGGGCCAGCCGGGTGCGGGACCTGTTCGAGCAGGCCAAGAAGGAGGCGCCGGCGATCATCTTCATCGACGAGCTGGACGCGATCGGCCGGGCCCGCGGCAGCGGGGTGAGCCTGGGCGGGCACGACGAGCGCGAGCAGACCCTCAACCAGGTCCTCACCGAGATGGACGGCTTCGACGGCAGCGAGGGCGTCGTCGTCATGGCGGCGACCAACCGCCCGGAGATCCTCGACCCCGCGCTGCTGCGCGCGGGGCGCTTCGACCGCCGCGTCACCGTCAACCCGCCCGACACCAACGGTCGCCAGCAGATCCTGGCCGTGCACACCCGTGGCGTGCCGGTGGCCGACGACGTCGACCTGGCCGTGCTCGCCTCGGCGACAGCGGGCATGGTCGGCGCCGATCTGCGCAACCTGGTCAACGAGGCCGCGCTGCTGGCCGCCCGCCGCGACCACGAGCGGGTACGGATGGCCGACTTCACCAACGCCCTGGAGAAGATCGTCCTAGGAGCCGAGAGGAAGATCCTGCTGTCTCCCGAGGAGCGGGAGCGCACCGCCTACCACGAATCCGGCCACGCACTGCTCGGCATGCTGACCCCCGGCGCCGACCCGGTGCGGAAGATCTCGATCATCCCGCGCGGCATGGCGCTCGGCGTCACCCTGCAGAGCCCGCAGAACGACCGGTACGGCTACAGCCGGCGTTACCTGCGGGGCCGGATCGTTGGTGCGCTCGGCGGGCGCGCGGCCGAGGAGCTCGTCTACGGCGACCTCACCACCGGGGCGGAGAACGACCTTGAGCAGGCGACGAACCTCGCCCGGCAGATGGTGGGGCGCTGGGGCATGTCCGAGGCCATCGGACCCGTCTCCGTCCTGCCCGACCCTCGAACGGAGCAACCAGTGGCACTGGACGGGAACGGGCCTGCACCGGCCACCCGCGAGCTGGTCGACGCGGAGGTCCGGCGCATCCTGGAGGAGTGCTACGGCCAGGCACGGAACACCCTGACCGAGCACCGCGACCATCTCGAACGGCTCGCTCGTGCCCTGCTGACCGCCGAGACCCTCGATGCCGACCAGGCCTACGAGGCAGCCGGGCTGCCCCCGCGCGGAACGGTGGACGAGACACCTCGCCCAGCCGCTGGCGCCATCGGCCCCGCGGCGGCTGCCGATCGGCCCTCCGACCTCGTGTCGGAGGGCCTGCGGCGGTCGGCCACCACGCTGGTGGTCGACCGCCGGTGAGGCTCCGCTCCCTCGGGAGCCGCCCCTGGCGCCTGTGGGCGCCGTACCTCGACTCCGAGTGAGGCATCGGGGCTCAGACCCTGCTGCCGGACCAGGCTGTGCCGACCGGGAAGGCGCCGCGCTGCTGCGGAACGGAGGAGTGGGAATCTTCAGCGCGGACTAGAGGTTTGGGTGGATGCGGCCACGACACGCACGTGGTCGCAGGCTCATCGGTCCCGGTTTGAGAGGAGGTCGACTCAGATGACACTGCCAGTCCGTTCGCGGTCCCGCGCAGTCGCCGGCTGGGACCCCTTCCGTGAGCTGGACCAGCTCGCCGACCGCGTCAACTCCCTGTGGGAGGCCGGTTTCAGCGGTGGCCTGCAGGGCTGGTCTCCGCTGGCCGACGTGGAGGAGACGGAGGATGCCTACTCCGTCGAGATCGAGCTGCCCGGGGTCAAGCGCGACGACATCGACATCCAGCTCAGCGACCGCGAACTGACCGTCTCCGGCGAGGTGAAGGAGAAGGAGCGCGCGGGCGTCCTTCGTCGGCGCACCCGGCGAGTGGGTCGCTTCCAGTACTCGGTGACCCTGCCCGGTGACGTCGACCACGAGGACGTCAGCGCCCGGCTGGACGACGGCGTGCTGACCGTGCGCGTACCCAAGTCCGCGCAGGCCAAGCGACGGCGCATCGAGATCACCGGATGAACCCCGCCCGGTCGCGCCGGTGCAGGGGTGGGGCCGCGAAGCCGCACCCCTGCCCTTCCGCCCGCCCACGCGTAGCGGCACGTCGCCGCGCCGGCGTCGCGAGGCTGCCCTGACCTGGAACTCCTGCCGCGTCACCGGGCCGGGCAATGGTCGGCCCGGGCTCCCGTCCGGGGGCGTGCCTCGCGAGCCGGGGCCCGGCGGTGTGCCGGCTCCCACGGTCGGGCGCACGACCGAAAGTGAAATACCGACTGAAGAGAATCTGTGTTTGACGCTGTAGCTTCTGGATAGCAAGGGACTGAGCGGTCAGTCCCGTGGGTGCACTCGACGGAGGTCGTGATGGCTCGACCGATCTCACTGCCCCACAAAGGCGGCGTACCTGCGCGCACGCGCACGCGCCTGGGAGGCCGGACGGTTCCCGGCACGGGCAGCGGCCCGACCGACGTCGGGTGGCCCGCGCCCCGCGGGCGCGGATCGATCGCGCGGACGAACCACACCACGACCGTCAGGAAGGAGTGATGACCGTGAGCGTGATGCGTTTCGAGCCGTTCGGAGACCCCTTCCGGGGTCTTGACCGGCTGGCAAGCCAGTTGGTGTCCGGCAGGCGGACACCGATGGGCATGCCGATGGACGTCTGGCAGGCCGACGACGGTTACCACATCGCCCTGGACCTGCCGGGCGTCGACCCGGGCAGCGTCGAGATCACCTGCGAGCGCAATACGTTGACCATCCGGGCCGAGCGCCGCGCGGAGTACGAGGAGGGTCACAACGTCCTGCTCGCCGAGCGTCCGCAGGGCACCTTCACCCGGCAGCTGCAGGTCGGCGACGCCCTCGACACGGACAAGGTCCAGGCGACCTACGACAGCGGCGTGCTCGTGCTGACCATCCCGATGGCCGAGTCCGCCCAGCCGCGCCGGATCGAGGTGCAGACCGGTGGCGGCGGCCGGCAGCAGCTGTCGGTCGACGACTCGGAACACAGCGGTGAGCAGTCCAGCGGCGGCCAGCAGAGCTGAGCCGCGCGGTGGTGTGCGAGCCCGCGGCGGGCGGACCGCCCACCCGCCCCGGACGGCGCCAGGGCGCGGCGCGCTGTCCGAGTTCCCGTCGGCCCTGCGGCTCACCCGGTGCTTCCGCGACCACGACGGCGAGAGGAGGTGAGGAGAGGTGCTCAAGGAGGTTGCGGTGGAGCGTTACAGCTTCACCTGCGCCGGGTGCGGGCACGCCTGGAGCACGGACTACGACGCGCAGCACGTCGAGGACGGGCATGGCCTGACTTGGGAGTACTACTCCCTCAACGGCATCCCGGTGCCGTCCCCGGCCGCGCCGGGAACACTGAGCTGTCCACGCTGCGGGGCCACGTGGATCCGCTTGAGCTCGTCGCCGTGCGCACCGTGCCGCTCGCCGAGCCGGCCGACGGTCAGGTGGATCCGGCGCGCCCCCGTCAGCGCCTCGGTGCCGAACGGCAGGCCGCCCGGGAGCAGGTGGCGCTGCTGCGCGGTGACCAGCCCGGGACCGATGCGCCGGTCCACAGCGGCCCGAGCGGCGGCGGGCCCTAGCCCGGGCACCAGCAGACGCTGGTGACCCCCTGTGAGCCCTCCCTTTCCCACTCTGCTTCCCATCGAGCACAACTGGAGGTTGAGATGGCCAAGGCGGTCGGTATCGACCTGGGCACCACCAACTCGGTCATCGCGGTGACCGAAGGTGGCAAGCCCACTGTCATCGCCAACGCCGAAGGCGCGCGCACCACCCCGTCGGTGGTCGCGTTCACCGAGTCCGGCGAGCGGCTGGTCGGCCAGCTGGCCCGCCGGCAGGCGATCCTGAACTCCAAGGGCACCATCTACTCCGCCAAGCGGTTCATCGGTCGCCGCCACGACGAGGTGGCCAGCGAACTGAACGCGGTCACCTTCGACGTCGTCCCCGGGCCCGAGGGTGCGGTGCGGTTCGACGTCCGTGGCAAGCAGTACGCACCGGAGGAGATCTCCGCTCAGGTGCTGCGCAAGCTGGTCGAAGACGCCGCCAAGTACCTCGGCGAGAAGATCACCGAGGCGGTGATCACCGTGCCGGCGTACTTCAACGACGCGCAGCGGCAGGCCACCCGGGACGCCGGGCGGATCGCCGGGCTGAACGTGCTGCGGATCATCAACGAGCCGACTGCGGCGGCGCTGGCCTACGGTCTGGACAGGAAGAAGAACGAGACGGTGATGGTCTTCGACCTCGGCGGCGGCACCTTCGACGTGAGCCTGCTCGATGTCGGCGACGGTGTCGTGGAGGTCCGGGCCACCGCCGGTGACGGGCACCTGGGCGGTGACGACTTCGACCGGCGGATCGTCGATCACCTGGCCGAGGAGTTCCAGCGGGCCGAGGGCATCGACCTGCGCAAGGACCCGCAGGCGCTGCAGCGGCTGTTCGAGGCGGCGGAGAAGGCCAAGGTCGAGCTGTCCTCGGTCACCCAGACGACGGTCAACCTGCCGTTCATCACCGCCGACGCCAACGGCCCCAAGCACCTGAACACGACCCTGATGCGGTCGACGTTCGAGAAGATCACCGCTGACCTAGTGGAGCGGTGCATGGGCCCGGTGCAGCAGGCCATGGCGGATGCGAAGGTGACCGCCGACGACATCGACGAGGTGATCCTGGTCGGCGGTTCCACCCGGATCCCGGCGGTGCAGAACCTGGTGCGTCGGCTGACCGGCGGCAAGGACCCGAACATGTCGGTCAACCCCGACGAGGTGGTCGCGCTGGGTGCCGCGCTGCAGGCCGCGGTGATCAAGGGCGAGGTCAAGGACGTCCTGCTGCTCGATGTCACCCCGCTGTCGCTGGGCGTGGAGACGATGGGTGGGGTGATGACCAAGGTCATCGAGCGCAACACCACCATCCCGGCCCGCCGCGCGGAGGTCTTCTCCACCGCCGAGGACAACCAGCCCGCCGTCGACATCGTGGTGCTGCAGGGTGAGCGCGAGCGTGCCAGCGACAACCGGGTCCTGGGCCGGTTCCGGCTGGAGAACATCCGTCCGGCGCCGCGCGGGGTGCCGCAGGTCGAGGTGACCTTCGACATCGACGCCAACGGCATCCTCAACGTCACCGCGCGCGACAAGGACACCGGGCAGCAGCAGCAGATCACCATCAGCGAGAGCTCCAACCTCGACAACAGCGAGGTGGAACGCATGGTGGCCGATGCGCAGCGGCACCAGGCCGAGGACGCCCGGCTGCGCGAGCTGGTCGAGGCGCGCAACACCCTCGACTCCGCCGCCTACCAGGTCGAGCGGCGGCTGGCCGAGCTGGGCGACGCGGTGCCGGTACACGAGAAGGCCCGCGCGGAGATGCTCATCGCCGACGCCCGGCAGGCGGTCAAGGACGAGACCCCGATCGGCCGGCTGCGGTCGCTGACCGGCGAGCTGCAGCAGATCTTCCACGGCATGGCCGCCGGCGCCACCAGCGGATCCGGACCGGCGCCTCGGCCGCGGCGGGCCACCGAGTCCGAAGGGGCCGACGACGTGATCGATGCCGAGGTCGTCAACGAGTGAGGTGAACGACGATGCCCGACCAGGACATCCGGGCGGTCCGGCCCGATGCACCCACCTCCCAGCCCCCGGCCGCCGGTGCTGCCGCCGGCGGCGCGGAGCCGGACACCGCCGAGCGGGACCCGCGCGTTGCCGAACTGCAGCACCAGGTCGGTGAGCTGCACCAGCAGGTGGGAGAGCTGGAGGACCGCTGGCGGCGGGCCATGGCCGAAGCGGACAACCTGCGCAAGCGCTACGAACGCGAGTCCGCTCAGCAGCGCGCCCGGGAGCGGGCGCAGGTCGCCGCGGCCTGGCTGCCGGTGCTCGACCACCTGGACCTCGCCCTCGCCCATGCCACGGCCAACCCGACGGCGATCATCGAAGGGGTCCGCGGCGTACGCGACCAGGCGCTGGCCGTCCTCGCCGGTCTCGGCTTCCCGCGGCGGGATGACAAGGGGACGACCTTCGACCCGACCCGGCACGAGGCGGTGGCCGCGACCCCGGCCCCGCACGTTCCGGCCGGCACCGTGCTGGAGGTGGTGCGCCCCGGCTACGGCGAGGGGGAGCGGCAGCTGCGCCCGGCTGCCGTGGTCGTCGCCGTCGCCCCCACGACCCCCGGGGGCAACGACAGCGGTAGCGGACACCGGCGGGATGCGGGAGCGCGCTGATGGCCGACCGGAACTACTACGACGCCCTCGGGGTGGCCCGCGGCGCGGGGCAGGAGGAGATCCAGCGCGCCTACCGCAAGCTGGCCCGCCAGTACCACCCCGACATCAACAAGGACCCGGGTGCGGAGGAGAAGTTCAAGGAGATCTCCGAGGCCTACGACGTGCTCTCGGATCCGGAGACGCGGCGGCGCTACGACGCCTTCGGCCCGGACTTCCGCCAGGTCCCCGACGGCGTGGACCCCGAGACCTGGCGGCGCGCCCGCGCGGGCGCCTCGGCCGGGGCCGGGGCCGGGGCTCGCCCCGGACCAGGCTGGTCGTCGGGCTGGCCAGGGCCGGACGGCGAGCAGGTCTGGGTCGGCGGCACCGGCTCGGGGGGGTTCGGCCAGGGCGTCGACCTCGACGACCTGCTCGGCGGCATGTTCGGCGGGCGCGGAACCGACGCACGGGGAGCCGGCCGTACTCGCCGCGACTGGGGCCGTGTCGCCGGCGCCGACCAGGAGGCCGAACTGGTGCTCACCGTCGAGGACGCCTACTCCGGTGGCCGCCGGTCGCTGACGCTGTCGGGCCCGGACGGGCCGCGCACCCTGGAGGTGAACATCCCGGCCGGCGTCACCGACGGGCAGCGGATCCGGCTGGCCGGGCAGGGCGGAGCCGGCAGCGGCGGCGCACCCGACGGGGACCTGTACCTGGTCGTGCGGCTGGCGCCGCACCCCCGCTACCGGGTGGACGGCCGCGACGTCTACGTCGACCTGCCCCTTGCCCCGTGGGAGGCGGCACTGGGCACCTCGGTCGCGATCGACACCCCTGGCGGGGAGGCCAAGGTCAAGGTGCCGGCCGGCACGTCCAGCGGGCGGCGGCTGCGGCTGCGCCACCGGGGGCTGCCCAACCCCCGCGGGGACGCGGGCGATTTCTACGCCGAGGCGCGCATCGTCGTGCCGCACAGGCTGACCGAGGCCGAGCGCAGGCTGTTCTCCGAGCTGGCTGCGGCCTCGACCTTCGACCCGCGTAAGCAGGCCAGGAGGGCGTCATGACCTACACCCTCGTGCGGCGGAGCCGAGCACAGCTGCTGGACCTGGATACCTTCGCCCGCCGGGCGCGGCTGCATCCGGACCTGGTGCGCCGGCTGATCGCGCTCGGCCTGCTGGAGGCCGAGCGTGATGGCGCCGGTGCCCTGTGGCTCGCGCCGGCAGAACTCGCGACGGTCGCGCGGATCCAGCGGCTGCGGGCCGGCTTCTCGCTCAACTACGCCGCCGTCGGGCTGGTGCTGGACCTGCTCGATCGCATCGAGGCCCTGGAGGCAGCGCTGCGGCGGCAGCCGGCCCGTACGGCGGCGCACACGAACACCCCCACCACGATCACACGAACGTTCATCGGAGGCTGACGTGGACCTCAACCGACTGACCCAAAAGTCTCAGGAGGCCCTCCACGACGCGCAGACCAAGGCGCTGCGGTTCGGTCACACCGAGGTCGACGGCGAGCACCTGCTGCTCGCGCTGCTCGACCAGCCCGAGGGGCTGACCCCGCGGCTGCTGTCCCAGGCCGGCGCCGACCCCGACGCCCTGCGCACCGACCTGGAGGCCGAACTCGGCCGCCGTCCGAAGGTGACTGGCCCGGGCGCCGCGCCCGGCCAGGTGTACGTCACCCAGCGGTTGTCCCGGCTGTTCGACACCGCCGAGCGGGAGGCGCACCGGCTCAAGGACGAGTACGTCTCCGTCGAGCACCTGGTGATCGCGCTGCTGGAGGAGGGCAGCGCCACCGCCGCCGGACGGCTCCTGCGCACCCACGGCCTGACCCGGGACAAGTTCCTGTCGGCGCTGACCGACATCCGTGGCAACCAGCGGGTCACCTCCGCGATGCCTGAGGTCGCCTACGAGGCGCTTGCCAAGTACGGCCGCGACCTGGTCGCCGAGGCCGCCACCGGTAAGCTGGACCCGGTCATCGGCCGGGACACCGAGATCCGCCGTGTGGTGCAGATCCTGTCCCGCAAGACCAAGAACAACCCGGTCCTGATCGGTGACCCCGGGGTCGGCAAGACCGCCATCGTCGAGGGCCTGGCCCAGCGCATCGCCCACGGCGACGTCCCCGAGGGGCTGCGAGACAAGACGGTCTTCGCCCTCGACATGGGCTCGCTGGTGGCCGGAGCGAAGTACCGCGGCGAGTTCGAGGAGCGGCTCAAGGCCGTCTTGAACGAGGTCCGCGCCGCCGAGGGCCGGATCCTGCTGTTCGTCGACGAGATGCACACCGTGGTCGGCGCCGGCGCCGCCGAGGGCGCGATGGACGCCGGCAACATGCTCAAGCCGATGCTCGCCCGCGGGGAGCTGCACATGATCGGCGCCACCACTCTCGATGAGCACCGCAAGCACGTGGAGAAGGACGCCGCCCTGGAGCGCCGCTTCCAGCCCGTGATCGTCGACGAGCCGACGGTGGAGGACGCCGTCTCCATCCTGCGCGGCCTGCGGGAGCGGCTGGAGATCTTCCACGGCGTGAAGATCCAGGACGCCGCCCTCGTCGCCGCGGTCACCCTGTCCCACCGCTACATCTCCGACCGGTTCCTGCCAGACAAGGCCATCGACCTGGTCGACGAGGGCTGCGCGATGCTGCGCACCGAGATCGACTCCATGCCCGCCGAGCTTGACGAGCTCACCCGGCGGGTCCGGCGGCTGGAGATCGAGGAAGCCGCGCTGGCCAAGGAGACCGACCAGGCCAGCCAGAACCGGCTGGAGGAACTGCGCCGGGAGCTGGCCGATCTGCGCGCCGAGGCCGACGCGATGCGGGCGCAGTGGGAGGCCGAACGGTCCGCGCTGCGCAAGGTGCAGGCGCTGCGCGAGGAGCTCGAGCAGATGCGCCAGGAGGCCGAGCAGGCCGAGCGGTCCTACGACCTGAACCGGGCCGCCGAGCTGCGGCACGGGCGGCTGCCGGAGCTGGAGCGGCGGCTGGCCGCCCAGGAGGAACAGCTGGCGGCCAAGCAAGGCGGGCAGCGGCTGCTGCGCGAGGTCGTCACCGAGGCCGAGATCGCCAACATCGTCTCCCGGTGGACCGGCATCCCCGTCAGCCGGCTCACCGAGGGGGAGCGGGACAAGGTGCTGCGCCTGGACGCGATCCTGCACGAGCGGGTCGTCGGGCAGGACGAGGCGGTGCAGCTGGTCGCCGACGCGATCATCCGGGCCCGTTCAGGGATCAAGGACCCGCGCCGGCCGATCGGCTCGTTCGTCTTCCTCGGCCCGACCGGTGTCGGGAAGACCGAGCTGGCCCGCTCGCTGGCCGCGGCGCTGTTCGACACCGAGGACAACATGGTGCACCTGGACATGAGCGAGTACCAGGAGCGGCACACCGTCTCGCGGCTGGTCGGTGCTCCGCCCGGCTACGTCGGATACGAGGAAGGCGGCCAGCTCACCGAGGCGGTGCGGCGCAAGCCCTACTCGGTCGTCTTGTTCGACGAGATCGAGAAGGCGCACGCCGACGTCTTCAACACGCTGCTGCAGGTCCTCGACGACGGCCGGCTCACCGACGCCCAGGGCCGCACCGTCGACTTCCGCAACACCGTGGTGATCATGACGTCGAACATCGGGTCGCAGTACCTGCTCGACGGGGTCACCGGAGCCGGCGAGATCAAGCCCGAGGCGCGCGAGGCGGTCATGACCGAGCTACGCCGGCACTTCCGTCCGGAGTTCCTCAACCGGGTCGATGACATCGTGCTGTTCAAGCCACTGACCCTGGCCGAGATCGAGAACGTCGTCGAGCTCATGGTCGGCGACCTGCGCACCCGGCTGGCCGATCGGCAAATGCGCCTCGAGCTGACCGAGGACGCCCGCCGATTCATCGCCGGCCAGGGCTTCGACCCCGTCTACGGCGCCCGGCCGCTGCGCCGGTTCATCGCCCGCGAGGTCGAGACCCGCATCGGCCGGGCGCTGCTGTCCGGTGACATCGCCGACGGCGCCACGATCCGCGTCGACGCCGCCGACGGCCAGCTCGTCGTCCGCTACGACGATCCGGCCGACGTCGAGCGGACGGCCGCGTGAGGAGGAAGCCATGACCTCGCCCACTGTCGTGGCCTGTCCGTCCTGCGGCCGCCGCAACCGGGTGCCCGCCACCGCGGCGGGCACCCCCCGCTGCGGGCAGTGCCACACCGCCCTGCCCTGGATCGCCGACGCCGGCGACCAGGACTTCACCGCCGTCGCCGAACAGGCACCGCTCCCGGTCCTGGTCGATCTGTGGGCCCCGTGGTGCGGCCCCTGCCGCATGGTCAGCCCCGCCCTGGAAGAACTGGCCCGCATCTTCGCCGGACGGATCAAGCTGGTCAAGGTCGACGTCGACACCGCCCCCCAGACTGCCCAGCGGTTCGACGTCAGAGCCGTTCCCACCCTGCTGGTGCTGTACCACGGCCAGGTGGTCGAGCGGCAGGCCGGCGCGGCTCCGGCGGCGGTGCTGGGCAACTGGCTGGAGAAGGCCCTCTCCTCGATCGCGGCTCGGCGGTGAGGGCGCGCCGGAAGTGCCTGGCTGCCGGAAGTGCCTGGCAGCCTTCGACAGCGTGCACGACGCCGGATGGGGAAGCACTCGTGGGACAGGCCATCCGCGGCCAGGAGACGTCCGGCACCGGTTGTCCGGTTCGGGAGCGGCAGAGGACTCGCCGCGGTCATCGGGTCCATCGGCGGCTGGATCAGGGATTGGCGGCGAGGAACAGGAAGGCGGCGCACAGCACCAGGTGGACTGCGGCTTGGAGCAGGGTGGACCGTCCGGGCATGACGGTGAGGATCCCGACGGCCGCGGTGAGCACCAGCAAGGCGATCTGGAGGGACCCGAGGCCGAGCAGCAGCTGCCCGGGCAGCCAGAGGGAGGCGACGGCGACCGTCGGGATCGTCAGCCCGATGCTGGCCATCGCCGAGCCGAACGCGAGATTGAGGCTGATCTGCACGCGGTCGCGGCGCGCGTTGCGGACCGCGGCGAGGCTCTCGGGCAAGAGCACCAGCAAGGCGATGATGACGCCGACGAAGGACGCCGGCAGGCCCGCTCCGGTCACGGCCTCCTCGATGGTCTTGGACTCGACCTTGGCCAACCCCACGACGCCGACGAGCGCGGCAACGAGCAAGGCCGAGCTGGTCAGTGCGGAGCGGCTCGACGGTGGCTCGGCGTGCTCGCCGTCGCGGCCCAGTGCGTCACCTCCGGAGGTCTCCTGGCCGTCACCGCCGACGGGCGGCAGGAAGTAGTCACGGTGGCGGATGTTCTGCACGAAGAGGAACAGCCCGTACAGCGCGAGGGAGACGATCGCGGCAAACGTCAGCTGCGCCGGGGAGAACGTCGGTCCGGGCGCGCTCGTGGTGAACGTCGGCAGCACCAGGCACAGTGCGGCCAGCGTGAGCACGGTGGCCAGCGCCGCGCCGGTGCCTTCCGCGTTGAACAGGGCGACCCCGCGGCGCAGCGCACCGATCAGCAGGGCGAGCCCCACGATCCCGTTGCAGGTGATCATGACTGCCGCGAAGACGGTGTCACGGGCCAGGGAGTCGGTTCCCCGTCCACCGGAGACCATCACGCTGACGATGAGCCCGACCTCGATCACGGTCACGGCCACGGCGAGCAGGAGCGACCCGAACGGCTCGCCGACCCGATGGGCGACCGTCTCGGCGTGGTGCACTGCCGCCAACACCGAGCACGCCAGCAGACCGGCCACCAAAACCTCAGCCAGCGCGGGCAGCTGCCGTCCCCAGACCAGAGCCAGCACGGCGACGGCCAGGAGCGGGACGACGACCGCGGCGAAGGTGGCTGACCTGGCCGCCGCCCGTGCGCCCGGTGACGTCACCGAGGAGGGTGCGGAGTCGTCGCCACGGTGTCGCCGTCCGTCCTGGACAGCGGGTGGTGGCGTCGCACTGGCGCTCACTCGTCTCCTCCCTCGGTCTCGGCGTGGGGGAGCGGCTCGCCGTCCCCCCTGACGCTCTGGTGGCCAGTGCATGCCCGGGTCGTTCGCGCGGACAACCCTCGGTGGGTCCGCACCGGGAACCGCCCGACCGTCCGCCTCGCCACGGCGTTCGGCGGGGCGGTCCTGGCCGGGTCGGACCGGAGTCAGCCGGCCGTCGGTGCCGGCTCCGGCCTGCGCTCCTGCTCGGTGGCGGCCTTCTCCACCTGCCGCCGGCGCCACGGGGGCGCGGACACCCCGCGCAGGGCGAGGGCGGCGGCCGGGGGCAGGACGGCCAGCGTCGGGAGCAGGTAGCGGAAGTCGAAGGAGGCGGTGGCCGCGGGCCCCGCCAGGAGGGTGAGCCCCAGCAGGGCCAGCACCGCGGGGTCCAGCCGGTCCCGCCAGCTGCGCCGGCGCGCCAGCAGGGCCCCGAGGCCCACGACCAGGCAGACGCCCAGCAACGGCCCCTGGGTGTAGAAGTACCGCTGGTAGGAGCGCAGGTTCCCCACCATCTCGGCGTCGTAGCCGTAGGGCCCGGGTGCCAGCAGCGGGGTGCAATCGTACTGCTCCACGCGCTGGGGGTACGGGAACGCCCACCACGTGGGGCAGGTGTCCTGCGGGCCGACGTACCGGCCGGGCTCGAAGTAGTGCACGGTTTCGGAGAGCAACTGGCGCAGGTAGTCCTCCGGCTGCCCCTGGATGGCGATCGTCGCGAACTCCTCGAGCTCGGCCTCCGACCACACCCGGACGCCGTTCTGCACCGCGTTGGCCGGGCTGTCGGCGAACCAGACGAACTGGTCGCCGGGGCGCCGCTCCTCCGGAGGGTCCGTCGGGCACAGCGGCTGCAGGCGCTCGGGCATGTCCACCTCGTCGCACTCCACGAAGGTGGCCACCCGGCCGTACAGGAAGTGGCCGGTGTACTCGGTGAGCGCCAGGGAGCCGTGCACGCTGTTGAACCAGGCCGCGTAGGGCACCAGCACCGCTGCGACGCCGAGGACGAACGCCACGACCGCCGTCCAGTGCAGCGTCCGGACCAGCAGCCGGACGAGGAGGTAGACGACCAAGACGGCCACGAGGAAGAGCCCGACCGTGCGGGTGAGGGTCAGCAGGCCCATGAGGACCCCGACCGTCGCGACCAGCAGCGGCCCCGGCCGCTCGCGGGCCAGCAGGAGGACCACCGTGACGGTCATCAGGAACATGAACAGGGTCTCGGCGAGGATGAAGTGCTCAATGTTCAGCAGGTAGGCGTCGAAGCCAAGGGGGCCGACGGCCAGCAGGCTCAGCCAGCGCGCGACGCCGCGGCGCTGCAGGAGCGCGTAGACCAGCGCCATCATGACCAGGCCGAGGACGTGCTGGACGACGGCCACCTCGCGGAAGGTCGTGACCGGGTTGAGCAGGGCGAGGAAGGCGGAGTACCCCCAGGGCCGGTCGACGGCGGGCTCGACCCAGGCGGCGCGGTCCGCGTAGGTGCCCGAGTCGGGGAACCACAGGGCGGTCGAGTACGCCGCGGTGACGTAGCCGCGGGCAGTGGCGGCGAGCACGAGCAGCACGAGGAACGCGAGGTGCCGGCGGGCCAGCCGGAGGGTGCGGGTTCCCGGCGCCGGACGACCGCCGGCGTCCGCCCCGGACGCGGACGCGCCCGCCGCCGGACCGGCCCCTCCAGGGGGCTCGGACCGGCGACGGGCGCCGGGTAGCTGGATCACGCCGCCGACGGGCGCGGACTCCCGTGGTCGTCCGCCGTGGCGTCCGAGCGCTTCGACGAGACCTCCTCGTGGTAGTCCTCTTCCACGTTGACGTCCCAGATGCCGTGCTTCGTGCCGTCGGCGATGTTCTGCACGGTCAGCATCGCCGTCATCATCGAATGGTCCTGGTTGTTGTAGCGGAACATGCCGTTGCGGCCGACCGGGTGCAGGTTCGGCGTGTTCGACTCCATCCACCGCCGGATGACCTCGACGTTGTCCTTGTACCCCGCGTCGTAGAACGGGTAGGCCTTCGGCATCCGGACGACGAAGCCGCGCTCAACGTCGGCGGCCTTGGCCAGCCCGAGCTGCTCGAGCTCGCGGGCGCCCTGGGCGATGAGGTCCTCGTCGGACCGGTTCCAGGTGTCGTCGCCGACGTTGACGAAGAACTCCAGGCCCAGGCAGGTCCGCCCGTCCTTGACCAGGTACGGCGACCACGAGCCGAAGTTCTGGATGCGGCCGACCTGCACGTCCGGCGAGTGGATGTAGATCCAGTTGTCGGGGAAGCCGGCCTCGACGGGGAGGACCAGCGCGACGGTGAGGAAGTCCCGGTACTTCAGGCCGTCGGCCGCCGCCAGCACCTCGACCGGGGGCTTGGGGTCCAGGGCGTGCACCAGCGAGGAGAACGGCATCGAGCTGATCACGTGGTCGGCCGTGTAGTGCTTCTCGGTCCCGATGTCGGTCCGGGTCGCCTCCGGGGCGCCGGCGCCGGCGCCGTAGCCGCCTGTGACCACCGTGGTGAGGCCGGTGACACCGCGACCGGGCTCCCAGTGCACGGTGCGGACCTTCTCCTCCAGGACCACGGTCCCGCCGCGCTCCTGCACCTGGCGGGCGGCGGCCTCCCACATCATCCCCGGGCCGTACTTGGGGTACTGGAACTCCTCGATGAGGGAGGTGATGTCCTTCTGGTTGCGCTTGGGGGTCAGCGCGTTCATCACCGCCCCGGTCAGCGACAGGTTCTTGATCCGTTGGGCGGCGAAGTCGGCGGGGAGCTGGTCGACCGGGACGCCCCACAGCTTCTCGTTGTAGGTCTTGAAGAAGTGCTCGTAGAGGCGCTTGCCGAACCGGGCGACGATCCAGCCCTCGAGGGTGTTTTGGTTCTTCGGCGGGCGGATCCGCGCCCACATGTAGGACGCCACGCACCGCACGGCCTCGACCGGGCCCAGGTTGCCCAGGGCGTTGCCGGCCTTCAGCGGGTAGTCGTAGAGCTTGCCGTCGTAGAAGATGCGGCTCATCCGCGGCCGGAGCAGGAAGTCGTCGTCGGGGAGGATCTCGTGCCAGAGGGCCTCCACCTCGGGGACCTTGGTGAAGAAGCGGTGGCCACCGATGTCGAAGCGCCAGCCCTCCCGCTCGGCGGTGCGGCTGATGCCGCCGACCATCGAGTCACCTTCCAGGACGGTGACCGGTACCTGGCGACGGACCAACTCGTAGGCGGCGGTCAGCCCGGCGGGGCCGGCGCCGATCACGGCCACGCTGGTGCGGTTGCCGTCGGTGGTCATGGAGTCTCGCCTTCTCGCTGTTGGACCCACGACGACACGGTCCGGGACGACTCCTGCCGTTCCGGGACCCCGCCCCATGGGATTGACACATCGGCAGGCAGCCTAGTGTGCCCCCGTTGCCAGTGTCCCGGCCGAGGTCTTCCGGCGTCGGTCCCCGGGACCTCGGGGAGCCGTGCGGGCAACGGTTCGTCCCGCCCGTCACGGGCGGCTCCGGAGTCCCAGCCGTACGGTGCGGCGGTGCGCCCGGTCGCCCGGGCTGCCGACATCGAGGAGACGTCCCGGAGCGCCCGGGGCCCGTCCCCGTGGAGGCACCCGTGCCCGTGCCGTCGTCCCGCGAGCCCGGCCGCCGCTTGACCGAGCTGCGTGCTGGCATGTCCGTCCTGGCCAGCGCGGCCGCCGACCTCGGGGTCGGCGGCCAGCCGGAGGTCCGCCTGATGTCCGACGGCCGGCTCTGGCTGGCCGAGCTCGGGACGGCGGTCACCGCGGCCGACGTCTACCAGGCCGCGCGCGGGCTGGTCGCCGCCCAGCTCGCTGCCATCGCCGAGGTCTCCGACCGGCCGGTGGAGGACCACACCCTGGCTTGGCTGGTGACGCTGCAGACCAACGAGGTCATGCTCGGCCTCGACGACGTCGTCGTGGCCGACGACGCCGCCTGAGGACGCGCCGCGGCCCCCGTCCTCCGGCTGAGGACGGGGGCCGCGGGGTGGACGCCAGGATCAGATGTCGTAGTACATCGCGAACTCGTGTTGCGTCGGCGTCCTTGTAGGTCGCAAGGTCGATTCCGCCGTCGACCTGCTGTTTTGCCGTTGGATACCGTTGGGCTGCGTCGGTCGGTACTGAGCGTCCTGCGGACTATCTGCGGACTTTCCGCGCCCGTCTAGCGCGTCTCGCCAGACATGCGCACGATGCAAAACGCCCCCGCCTCGGTGGTCAGACCGAGACGGGGACTTGATCCCTCACCTGCGCAGAGGAGAGAGACCCATGATCGACACTACTGAACGTCCTGCCACGGCCGTCCCGTTGGCCTGGTCGGTGTCGCGCCCCATCCTTCGGGTGGTGCCAGACCTCCCCGATCACCGGGGCCGGCACTACGTGTGGCACGACGACTTGAACGTGCTCGCCATCTCGCCGGAGCTGTACGAGGCGCTGCGGTTCGTCGACGGCGTGGTCAGCGGCCGGACACTGCTGGCACGTCGGCGGCGGGGACTGCCACGCGGTTACCG
>JALYNA010000357.1 GCA_030773455.1 Actinomycetota bacterium | reverse complement strand
TGGAGGTGCTGCCGCAGCTGCGCGGCGCCTTCAGCTTCACGTTCATGGACGAGAACACCCTCTACGCCGCCCGCGACCCGCAGGGTGTCCGGCCGCTGGTGCTCGGCCGGCTCGAGCGCGGCTGGGTCGTGGCCAGCGAGACGGCGGCGCTCGACATCGTCGGCGCGTCGATCGTGCGGGAGGTGGAGCCGGGTGAGCTGATCGCCATCGACGAGGACGGGCTGCGCAGCCAGCACTTCGCTCCGGCCCAGCCCAAGGGGTGCGTCTTCGAGTACGTGTACCTGGCCCGGCCGGACACGACGATCAGCGGCCGTGGCGTGCACGCCGCCCGCGTGGAGGTCGGCCGCCGGCTGGCCCGGGAGCACCCGGCCCACGCCGACCTGGTCATCTCCGTGCCGGAGTCGGGCACCCCCGCCGCCGTCGGCTACGCCGAGGCCTCGGGCATCCCCTACGGCATCGGCCTGGTGAAGAACTCCTACGTGGGACGGACCTTCATCCAGCCCAGCCAGACCATCCGGCAGCTGGGCATCCGGCTCAAGCTCAACCCGCTGCGCGACGTCATCCGCGGCAAGCGGCTGGTCGTCGTCGACGACTCGATCGTGCGGGGCAACACCCAGCGGGCGCTGATCCGCATGCTGCGCGAGGCCGGCGCCCTGGAGGTGCACGTCCGGATCTCCTCGCCGCCGGTGAAGTGGCCGTGCTTCTACGGCATCGACTTCGCCAGCCGGGCCGAGCTGATCGCCAACGGCCTCGACATCGACGGCGTGCGGGCCTCGATCAACGCCGACTCGCTGGGCTACGTCTCCGAGCAGGGCCTGATCGCGGCCACCGAGCAGCCGGTGAACCGGCTGTGCACCGCCTGCTTCACCGGCGAGTACCCGATCCCGCTGGCGCAGTCCGAGCTGCTCGGCAAGCACCTGCTCGAGGGCATCGGCCGGCGCGTGGACCAGGACCGCGCGGTCAGCGGGTGGACCGGCCAGCAGGCCGGCAGCGCCTCCGTGCCCGGTGGTGCGGACGACGCCCTGTCCCGCCCGTGAGCGGTCGCGAGGACGACGTCCGAGCGAGCATCGCAGGGAGATGCCCCGAGCCGACAGCGAGTGAGCATCACAGCGAGCGCCAGCGAGCGAGGAGCGGAGCGAGCGCGGAGGCGAGTGACGACGTCGACCGAGGAGCGGAACGAGGGCGGAGTCGAGCCGTGAGCACCGAGTTCACCTACGCCGCCTCCGGTGTCGACATCGACGCCGGTGAGCGGGCCGTCACCCTCATGCGGACGGCGGTCGAGAAGACCAACCGCCCGGAGGTCGTCGGCGGCCTCGGCGGATTCGCCGGGCTCTTCGCGCTGGACACGGCGAGGTACCGCAGGCCGCTGCTGGCCTCCTCGACCGACGGCGTCGGCACCAAGATCGCCGTGGCCCGGGCGCTGGACCGGCACGACACCGTCGGCATCGACCTGGTGGCGATGGTCGTCGACGACCTGGTCGCCTGTGGGGCCGAACCGCTGTTCCTACAGGACTACGTCGCCTGTGGGCGGGTCGTCCCGGAGCGGATCGCCGCGATCGTCACCGGCATCGCCACCGGGTGCACGCTGGCCGGCGCGGCACTGGTCGGCGGGGAGACCGCCGAGCACGGGGACCTGATGGCCCCCGACGACTACGACCTGGCCGCCACCGCGGTGGGTGTCGTGGAGGCCGACGCGGTGCTGGGGCCCGAGCGGGTGCGGGACGGCGACGTCGTCGTCGCGATGGCCTCCAGCGGCTTCCACTCCAACGGCTACTCGCTGGTGCGCCGGGTGGTGGCCGCCGCAGGCCTCGACCTGTCCGCCACGCCTGCGGGGCTGGACCGTCCGCTGGGCGAGGTGCTGCTCGAGCCGACCCGCATCTACGCGCTGGACTGCCTGGCGCTGGTACGGCGCTTCGGCGTCGAGGGCGTGCACGCCTACGCGCACATCACCGGCGGCGGGCTGGCCGGCAACACCGCCCGCGTCGTCCCCGACTCGCTGGAGGCCGTGCTCGACCGAGGCACCTGGGCGCTGCCCGCCGCCGTCTCGCTGCTCGAGGAGCACGGCGTGCCGCGGCCGGAGTCCGAGCGGGCGTTCAACTGCGGTGTGGGGATGGTCGCCGCCGTCGCCCCGGACGTCGCCGACGACGTGGTCACCGTCCTCGGCGAGCGCGGCGTGCCCGCCTGGGTCGTCGGCACCGTGGGTGCCCGGACGGGCGGGGCTGCGGCGCGACTGGTCGGCGCCTACCGCTGACTCCGGCGATTTCCGCGGAAACCGACGGGGACGGCAATGCACGAGGACACCGCAACCCCCTGAGGGGGGCCGCGGTGTCCTCGGATCAGCCCGCGCCGGTCAGGCGGTGGTCAACGACTGGCCGCCCAGTCGTCGTCCGTGCCGTCGTCCGCCCACCGGTCGGTGTACTCGTCGTCCTCGTCGTCGTCCGTGCTCGCCTGAGGCGGAGCGGCGTACGACGACGTCGGTGAACCGGCCAGCTCGCGCTGGAGCGCGGAGAGGTCGGTGTTGGGTGAGCTGTACTTGAGCTCACGGGCCACGCGTGTCTGCTTGGCCTTCGCTCGGCCGCGCCCCATCGGCTCGACCCCCTCGTTACGGAGTACGGGAGCCCGGCTCCGGGCTGGACGGCCCGCGTGGCGACCCCGACTGAGTGTCTCTGTCTCGACCGAGCTTACGACACGGATCAGCGACCGGCACGGGTCTCCCCCCGCTGTCGCCCGTCCGGGGTCCCGCGCCCGGTCAGCGGCTCACCGGCTCAGCGCGGCAACCGGATCGTGGCCAGCCGGCCGACCGACGCCATCCGCTCCTCGGCCAGCCGGTCGGCGGCCACGGCGGGGGAGACGCCGTCGGCGTCGGCGGCCTGGAACACCCGCAGCGCGACGTCGAAGATGCCCCCCGCCTTGGCCTTAGCTCGCTCGAAGTCGAAGCCGGGGTGAGCGTTTAGGGGTAGTAAGCCCGACAACCCGTGCCGCTCGTCCTCGACCTGGATCACCCCACCGGCGTTGACCAGGTAGTCGGGGGCGTAGAGGATGCCGCGGCGCATGAGCTCGCCGGTGATCCCCTCGTGGGCGAGCTGGTTGTTCGCCCCGCCGCAGATGATCTCGGCCTCCAGCACCGCGACCGTCTCGTCGTCCAGGGCCCCGCCCAGCGCGCAGGGGGCGTAGACGTCGGCCGGCGTGCGCACCAGCGTCGCGGTGTCGGCGACGGCGTCCACACCGGGGTGGCGGGCCAGCACCCGCTCGACCGCGCCGGCGTCGACGTCGGTGACGACCACGTCGGCGCCGTCCTCCACCAGCCGATCGACCAGCCAGCTGCCGACCTTGCCGACCCCGGCGACCCCGACGGTGCGCCCGGCCAGTGACGGCTTGCCCCAGCGGTGCTGCGCGGCCGCGCGCATCCCCTGGAAGACGCCGTACGCGGTGAGCACCGAGGAGTCCCCGCAGCCGCCGTGGGCCAGCGACCGGCCGTGGGCGAAGCGGGTCTCCCGGGCGACGACGTCGAGGTCGGCGTTGGAGGTGCCGACGTCGCAGGCGGTGAGGTACCGCCCGCCCAGGGACTCCACGAACCGGCCGTAGGCGCGCAGCAGCGCCTCGGTCTTGTCGGTGTGCGGGTCCCCGATGACCACGGCCTTGCCGCCACCGAGGTCCAGGCCGGCCAGGCTGTTCTTGTACGACATGGCCCGCGACAGGGCGAGGGCGTCGGCGACCGCGGCGTCCTCGCTGGCGTACGGGTAGAACCGGGTGCCGCCCAGCGCCGGCCCCAGCGCCGTGGAGTGGATCGCGATGACCGCCCGCAGCCCCGAGGCCGGGTCGGAGCAGAAGACGACCTGTTCGTGACCGGAGCCGAGAACGTCCACAGGAGGAGCCTAGGACGCCGGAGCTCGCCCGACCGGGTGCCCGGGACGCCCCGGCCGGAACGCGGCCGGGCATGATCCTGGGGCCGGACACCGGCGCGCCGCTCTCCCGGGAGGACTTCGCCACCATGGCTGCACCGACGCGACTGCTCACGCTGATGGTCGCCGCGCCCCTGCTGCTCGCCGCCTGCACCACCGAGGGCGGCACCGCGGGCAGCGCCACGGGCGGGAGCGGCGGCGCGAGCGGTGCCGACGGCGACCTGAGCGTCGCCGTCGTGACGCACGGCTCGGCCGGCGACGCGTTCTGGGACGTCGTCCAGAACGGTGCCGTGGCCGCGGGCGAGGACGTCGGCATCGCGGTGGACTACCAGAGCGACGGCGACCCGCAGCGCCAGTCGCAGCTGATCGACGCCGCGGTCAACTCCGGCGTCGACGGCATCGTCGTCTCGATGGCCAACCCCGACGCGCTGCAGGACTCGGTCACCGCCGCGGTGGCCGCCGGCATCCCGGTGGTCACGATCAACTCCGGCGGGGACCGGTCGGCGGAGTTCGGCGCCATCGGCCACGTCGGCCAGGACGAGACGGTGGCCGGCCGAGGCGCCGGCGAGCGGCTGGCCTCCGACGGCGCGCGCAACGTGCTCTGCGTCGTCCACGAGGCGGGCAACATCGGCCTGGAGCAGCGCTGCGCCGGTGCCGCGAGGGCCTGGGTCAGCAGCTCACGCCGCTGCAGGTGGACATCAACGACCTGCCGGGCGCACAGTCGACCATCACCTCGCAGCTGCAGAGCGACCCGTCGATCGACGGCATCCTCACGCTGAACTCCGCGGTGGCCGCCGTCGCCGTGGACGCGGTCGCCGACGCCGGGTCGCAGGCGCGGGTGGCCACCTTCGACCTCAACCAGGACGTGATCAGCGGCATCCAGGCCGGTGACATCGCCTTCGCCGTCGACCAGCAGCAGTTCGAGCAGGGCTACCTGCCGGTGGTGATGCTCAAGCTGTACGCGGAGAACCTCAACACCGTCGGTGGCGGGCAGCCGGTGCTCACCGGCCCGGCCATCGTCGACGCCGACAACGTCGACGAGATCGCCGGCCTCGCCTCGGCCGGGACCCGCTGAGCACGCCGACCCAGGCCCCGCGGCGGGCCGACAAGCGGGTCGCCGCCGTCGGCCCGCTGCGTCGGCTGCTGGTCAAGCCCGAGCTCGGCGCGCTCATCGGGGCCGTCGTCGTCCTCGTGTTCTTCGCCGCGCAGTCGCCGGTGTTCCGCTCGGCCGGGGGCGTGGCCAACTGGCTGGATCCGGCCTCGACGCTGGGCATCATGGCCGTCGCGATCGCGCTGCTGATGATCGGCGGGCACTTCGACCTGTCGGCCGGCGTGATGACCGGGACGACGGCGCTGACCGTCGGGATCGTCGCCACCGAGTTCGGCCAGAACATCTGGGTGGCGATTGCCGTCGCGCTGGTGCTGGCCCTGGCGCTGGGCTTCCTCAACGGCTGGCTGGTCACCCGGACCGGGCTGCCCAGCTTCATCATCACGCTGGGCAGCTTCCTCATGCTGCAGGGCCTGAACCTGGGGCTGACCAAGCTGTTCACCGGCACCGTGACCGCCGCGGGGATCGCCGAGGCGTCCGGCTACGCCGGCGCCGAGTGGGTCTTCGCCTCCCGCGTGGAGATCGCCGGCGTCGAGTTCCGCGTCGCGGTCCTGTGGTGGGTGCTGTTCACCGCGCTGGCCACCTGGGTCCTGCTGCGGACCCGTTTCGGCAACTGGGTGTTCGCCACCGGCGGCGACGAGGTCGCGGCGCGCAACGTGGGCGTCCCGGCGCGCCGGACGACGATCACGCTGTTCATGACGACGGCGGCCGCCGCCTGGTTCGTCGGCACCACGCTGGCCGTCCGGCTGACCTCGGTGCAGGCCAACACCGGCATCGGCCAGGAGCTGATCTACATCGT
>JALYNA010000356.1 GCA_030773455.1 Actinomycetota bacterium | reverse complement strand
CCGCGGCGGACGAAGTCCTGCCCGTAGCCCTGCGACAGCGCCGGGTCGGGCAGCAGGACGGCGTAGCCGCGGGCGGCCATGACCCACGGGCACCAGCGCCAGGACCACGAGTTCCAGCTCATCAGCGGCCCGCCGTGGATCCACAGCAGCAGCGGCGCGGGGTGCTCCGTCGACGCCCCCTCGGGCAGCACCAGCCAGGAGCGCACCGGCGTGCCGTCGGTGGCGGTGGTCTCGACCTCGTGCAGGGTGCCGGGCAACCTGTCGAGCGTGCCCGGGTTGGGCAGCGGCTCGGGGTGCTGACCGGTGGCCTCCGGGTCCAGACGCACCGGCGCCGGCGGCTCGTCATAGGCCGAGCGCAGCGCGTACAGGGCGCTGCCGTCGCGGGCCACTTGCAGGTCGCTGTACGCGCCGTCGGTGGTCATCCGCACCGGTTGCCCACCGCCGGCCGGCACCCGGAACAGCGCGTGCCGGCCGCCGTCGTCGGCGAGGAAGTACACCGCCGTCCCGTCGGCGCTGAACTGCGGCGCGGACGGCCAGCGGTCGAACCCGGCGGTGAGCTCGCGCGCCGCACCGGTGGCGACGTCGACGTGCAGCAGCGTGTGGTCCGGCGGCTCGTCGTGGGTCGACATCGACTCCCGCACGCAGACCACCGCGGTGCCGTCGGGGGAGAAGCGGGGGGAGAAGAGGTCGGCGAGCGGGTCGTCGACCAGTGCGCGGCTGTGCCCGGTCGCGGTCTCCAGGAGCACCAGCCGGTCCCGCCGGCCGGCGGGGCCGTCGGGCACGGTGTCCACGCGCACGAGGAGCCGGCCGTCGGGGGACAGGTGCAGGTCACTGCCGGCGCCGGTGGGCGGGACGGCGTCGGGGGTCAGGTCGCGCAGCTCGACCACGGGACGCTCGGCGCCGGCGGCCGGCTCGGCGGGCAGTGCCCCAGCCCAGAACAGGTGCGGGGTGGCGGGTCCGAGGTCGCTGTCCCAGAACCGCACCGGGTAGGCCTCGTGCAGGATTGCGGTGACCCCGGCCTCCTTGCGCCGCTTCCGGCGCTCGGCGTCGCCCTCCGCGTCGGCCGCGCCCGGCATGGCCGACACGGTCACCACGACCTTGCCGGTGTCGGCGGCCACGGCCACGCCGCCGATGCCGCCGGGGTGGCTCAGCACCGGCCGGGCCTCACCGCCGTCGGCGGGCAGGCTCCACAGGGACGGCTTCGGCTCTTCGCTGTCGGGCTTGGCAGCCGGGTCGGGACGGGCGGCGATGAACAGCAGCGAGCCGTCGGGCGCCCACACCGGCGCGGACTCGCCCGGTGCGCTGCGGGTTAGCCGGCGGGCGGGACGCAGTCCCTCCGGGTCCACATCCCAGAGCGACGACTGCCACTTCCGCTTCTCCGGGTCGAGCGTCTGCACCGCGACCGCCAGCCGGCGGCCGTCGGCCGACAGCGCCAGCCCGCTGACCCGCGGGAGGGCGACGAAGGCGGCCAGGTCGGCGAAGGGGGAGCCTGCGACGGGGGACGGGCCGGCCGTGGCGCCGGAGGGCTCGCTCACCCGGCCACCGTAGGAGCCGGGGCAAGCGGGCCGCCCGATCAGCGGAGGGACGCGGCCTCGGCCGGGGCCAGCTCCTCGTCGACGGCGCTGACGAACACGTGCTGCGCCACGCCGACCGGCAGCACGCTCCCGTCCAGGCTGACCGAACCGGCGGTCAGCCGGGCGACGGCGGTCATGCCCGGCCGCAGGCCCTGGGCAGCCAGCTGGCGCATGAGGTCGGTCTCCTCCTGCAGCTGCTCGCTGATCCGCTTGATCTCCACCCGGCGGCCGTCGGGGGTGGCCGTGGTCGACAGCAGCGTCAGCGAGTCCAGCACCGCGGAGGTCTCTCCGCCCAGGGCGTCCAGGCCGGGGATCGGGTTCCCGAACGGCGAAACGGTCGGGTTGCCCAGCAGCGTCAGGAGCTTGCGCTCGACGGCCTCGCTCATCACGTGCTCCCAGCGGCACGCCTCCTCGTGGACGTCGGCGTAGTCCAGGCCGATGACGTCCACGAGCAGGCACTCGGCCAGCCGGTGCTTGCGCATCACCGCGGTGGCCAGCTGCCGCCCGGACTCCGACAGCTGCAGGTGCCGGTCGCCCTCGACGGTCAGCAGCCCGTCACGCTCCATCCGGGCGACCGTCTGGCTCACCGTCGGGCCGCTCTGGTGCAGCCGCTCGGCGATGCGGGCGCGGAGGGGGACGATCCCCTCCTCCTCCAGCTCGAAGATCGTCCGGAGGTACATCTCAGTGGTGTCGATGAGATCGTTCACAGCTCTCCTCCGTGTCGTCCTTGATCGTACGGGGGAGAGCGCGCGCGCCCGCTAACGCGCAGCACCGTCGTGGGCCGGCTGCGGCGACCCGACGGTAGCGTCGCCGGCGACATCGCCGTCAGCGCCAGGGAGTGTCCCGTGAGTGACTCCGTCGCCGTCGTCTGGGACGACGCGCTCCTCGGCTACACGATGGGCGGGGACCACCCCCTGCACCCGGTCCGCCTGGACCTCACGATGCGGCTGGCCGACAGCCTCGGCGTGCTGGCCACCGACCGGCTGCAGGTGCTGCGGCCCACGGCCGCCGACGTCCACCTGCTCACCCGGGTGCACGACCCGGGCTACCTCGACGCGGTGAAGCGCGCCCTGGCCGACCCCGGGGTCGGCCACGGCCTCGGGACGCCGGACAACCCGATCTTCGAGGGCATGTACGAAGCCGCGGCGCTGATCACCGGCGGCAGCGTGCTCGCCGCCGAGCAGGTGCACAGCGGGCGGGCGCAGCACGCGGTCAACATCTCCGGCGGGCTGCACCACGCGATGCGCGACCGCGCGTCGGGGTTCTGCGTCTTCAACGACGCCGCGGTGGCCATCCAGCGGCTGCTGGACCAGGGGCGCGAGCGGATCGCGTACGTCGACCTCGACGTCCACCACGGCGACGGGGTCCAGGCGGCGTTCTACGGTGACCCGCGGGTGCTGACGGTGAGCATCCACCAGACGCCGCTGACCCTCTTCCCCGGCACCGGCTTCCCCGAGGAGTGCGGCGACCCCGAGAAGGCGTCGGGCAGCGCGGTCAACCTGGCCCTGCCCAACGGCACCGACGACTCCGGCTGGCTGCGGGCCTTCTCCGCCGTCGTGCCCAGCGTGCTCAAGGCATTCCGGCCGGAGATGCTGGTGACCCAGTGCGGCTGCGACGCCCACCACGAGGACCCGCTGGCCGACCTCGGGCTGACCGTCGACGGGCAGCGGGCCAGCTATCGCGCCGTCCACGACCTGGCCCACGAGATCTGCGACGGCCGCTGGATCGCTCTCGGCGGGGGCGGCTACGGCCTGGTGCGCTGCGTACCCCGGGCCTGGACCCATCTGATCGCCGAGGCGGCCGGCGCCCGGCTGGACCCGGCGACCGAGATCCCCGAGTCCTGGCGGCAGGACGTGCTGCGCCGCGGGCTGCGCGCCCGGCCTCCCACGCACATGACCGAGGGCGGCTACACCGGCTTTGCGCGCTGGGACTCCTCCACCGAGTCCCGCGTCGACCGGGCCATCTCCCGCACCCGCACCGCCTCGTTCCCGTACTTCGGCCTGGACCCGGACGACCCGCGTGACTGAGCACAGCACCCGGACCTCACCCGGCCCGGCGCCGGGGAGCGAGGATCCGCCCCAGCCGCCGGCGCACTGGGAGGCCGACATCATCGCCGCCGACGGCGGCACGGTGCACCTGCGCCCGATCTGCCCCGAGGACGCCGAGGGCCTGGTCGGGCTGATGGAACGCAGCTCCGACCAGACCCGCTACTACCGGTTCTTCGGGCCGATGACGCGGCTGTCGGACAAGGACCTGCACCGCTTCACCCACGTCGACCACGACGCCCGCGTGGCCTTCGTGCTGCTGCTCGGCGGCCAGGTCATCGGCGTGGGCCGCTACGACCGCTACCCCGGCACCGACGACGCCGAGGTCGCCTTCCTCATCGAGGACGCCCACCAGAACCGCGGCCTGGGCTCGGTGCTGCTCGAGCACCTGGCAGCCGCGGCGCGGGAACGGGGCATCCAGCGCTTCGTCGCCGAGGTGCTGGCGCAGAACAACCGGATGGTGCGGGTCTTCCTCGACGCCGGGTACACGCCCACCCGGTCCTACGACGAAGGCGTCGTCCACCTCACCTTCCCGATCGCGCCGACCGAGACCGCCCTGCAGGTCGCCTACGAGCGCGAGCAGCGCAGCGAGTCGCGGTCGATCGCGCGGCTGCTCACCCCGTCGTCGGTCGCCGTGGTCGGCGCGAGCAACGACGAGGAGAAGATCGGCCACGCCGTCCTGCGGCACCTGCTCGACTACGGCTTCCGCGGCCCCATCTACCCGGTCAACCCCGGGACCCGGCACGTGCGCGGCGTGCCCGCCTACACCGGCATCGAGGCCATCCCCGACGATGTCGACCTCGCCGTCCTCGCGGTGCCGGCCGACGAGGTCGCCGACGTCGTCGAGGCGTGCCGGCGCAAGCGGGTCCGCGGGCTGGTCGTGATCTCCGGCGGGTTCGGGGAGTCCGGCCCGGAGGGGCGGGTCCGCGAGCGGCAGCTGGTCGCCGCGGCACGCGCCTCGGGCATGCGGGTGGTCGGCCCGAACTGCCTGGGCATCGTAAACACCGATCCGGCCGTGCGGCTCAACGCCAGCCTCGCGCCCCGCGTGCCCGGCCGCGGGCGGGCGGGCTTCTTCGCGCAGTCCGGCGCGCTGGGCTCGGCGCTCCTGGAGCGGGCCCGCAGCCGCAACATCGGCCTGTCCAGCTTCGTCTCCGCCGGCAACCGGGCCGACGTCAGCGGCAACGACCTGCTCCAGTACTGGGCCACCGACCCCCGGACTGAGGTGGTGCTGCTGTACCTGGAGAGCTTCGGCAACCCGCGGAAGTTCGCCCGCCTGGCCCGCCGGGTGGGCCGGACCAAGCCGGTGGTGGCAGTGAAGAGCGGCCGGTACGTGCGGATGACCGAGG
>JALYNA010000355.1 GCA_030773455.1 Actinomycetota bacterium | reverse complement strand
TGATCGTGGCGCCGGCCTCCAGCAGGCGGGTGACCACGGTGGCGTCCTGCGAGGGGACGAAGCCCTCGACGGTGTGCGAGCCGTTCATCATCGGGACGCCGGCGACCTCGACGTTGTCCTTGACCGCCACCGTCCCGCTGGCCAGCGGCCCCTCCGCGGCACCGCGGATCTCTGCCGTCACGTACCAGGCGCCGAGCGCGTTGTCGGCGTCGGCGGGGCGGGCGCTGGGCCCGGTCGGTGGGCGCCTGTGGCGCGATCGGGGCGTAGAGCTCCTCGACCGCGTCGTAGGAGCTGAGGAAGGCCGCGACGAGCGCGGTGTAGGCGGCCACCTCCTCGGCGGTGGGCTTCATGCCGTAGCTGGCCGCGAGCGCGGCCACCTCGTTCTCGTCCGGCGGGCTTACGGGCACGGCGGCCTCCAGGTGAGCGCGGCGGGTCTGGCCGCAAGCTAGCGGCGCGCGGGCCGTCCTGTTACCGCGGCGACGACCCGTCGACGCTCACCGCGGTCGGCGGCGCGCTCATCCGCGACGTCCTGTTGGCCCATCGCGCCGACCATCGTGCAGCCCGGCCCGTACAACGCGGTCGCCGTCGACCTGCCCGGCCGGGCCCGACGCCGGCTGCTGCGGGCCCGCGCCGGGGGCCGCCCGCCCCGCTGGCGCCGCAGCAACCGGGCCTGACGCCGTCAGGTCGCGGTACCGGCCTGCGGCTGTACTGCGGGTGCCGGCGGGATGCCCGGCGGCAGCAGCTGCGGGCCGGCCTCGGGCGGGCGCGGACGGCTCTGCGAGTGCAGCCGGACGGCGAGCAGCGCGACGTCGTCCTCCGCGTCGGGCAGGAAGAGCCGGTCGAGCACCCGGTCGCACAGCTCGGCCAGCGGCAGCGCCGCGTACTCGGCCAGCACGGCCACCAGCTCGGCCGTGCCGGCGTCCAGGTCGCGGTCGCGGCGCTCGACCAGCCCGTCGGTGTGCAGGAACACCGTGCTCCCCGCGGGGACGGCGGCCAGGCGGTCGTGCCGCGCGGCCGACGGGTCGACGCCTAGCAGCAGGTCGGGCAGGTCCTCGTCGAGCACCTGGACGCGCCCGTCGGGGCGCAGCAGCACCGGCGGGGGGTGGCCGGCGCTCGACCAGCGCAGCAGGGTGCGGTCGGCGCGCAGGTCGGCGTCCTCCTGCTCCAACCGGACGATCAGCGCGGTGGCCATCGTGTCCAGCCCCAGCCCGCGGACGGCGAGGTCGACCTGGGTGAGCACCTCCGCGGGCGGGGCACCGCTGGAGTAGCTGATCCCGCGGAGCAGACCGCGCACCTGACCCATGGCGGCGGCGGCCCGGCTGTCGTGGCCGACGACGTCGCCGATGGCCAGCACGGTCGCGCCACCGGGCTCGAGGAAGGCGTCGTACCAGTCGCCGCCGATCTCCGCGCCGGCCGCAGCGGGCACGTACCGGACGACGATCTCGCAGTGGTCCGGCTCCGGCGGTGCGGTGAGCATGCTGTGCTGCAGCGCGTCGGCGATCGCCCGCTGCTGGCCGTAGAGCCGGGCGTGGTGCAGGGCCAGGCCCGCGCGGTGGCCCACCTCGACCGCGGTCTCGACCTCGGCCGGCGTGTGCGGTCCCCGCCCGGCGCCGTTGAACAGCCCCAGCGCGCCCAGCGACTGCCCGCGGGCCACCAGCGGCACGATGACACCGGAATCCACGCCGAGCCGGCCCAGCAGCTCACGGGTCGCCGGCTCGGGGATGACCCGCTCGACCCACCCGGCATCGATGCGGGGCAGCACCAGCGGGCGGCCGGTGCGGGTGACCACCGGCGCGGCGGCCTCGTCCGTCATCACGGTGACCATCGAGTGGACGTACAGCTCCAGCTGGGCGCGCAGCGCGGGATCGCGGTGCGCCGAGGCCAGGTCGTACAGCCGGCCGTGCTCGTCGGTCACGACCAGCCAGCACCAGTCGGCGAGGGTGGGGACGACGAGGTCGGCGAGCTGGCCGATCTGCCGGGTGGTGTCGAGGGAGCCGGAGAGGACCCGGCCGGCGTCGGCGAGCAACTGGACACGTGCGGTGGCCTCCGCCATGGCGGCCACCGCGGCCGCCCGCTCGGCGTCGGCCTGCAGGCGGGACATGCTCAGCGCGATCTGCGCGGCCAGCCCCTCGAGCAGCTCGACGTCCCGGTCGGCGAACTGGTGATCGGTGGTCCAGGTCGCCACGAAGCTGCCGGCCACCCGACCCTCGACCCGCAGCGGCAGCGCGGCCACGGCCCGCACGCCGAACCGCTCGGTCATCTCGGCCATCCGCGGAAAACGCGCGGCCGCCTCCGCGGCGGTGCCGAGCAGGACCCGTTCGCCGGTCCGGGCGCAGTACTGGGTGGGCAGCGAGTCGTCGAGCTCGATCAGGACGCCCTCGGGTGGGAGCTCGCCGTACTCCTCGGCACGGAGGGCCTCGGACAGGCGGCGGCCCAGGTGCACGCGCAGCGCGCCGTCCGTCCGGTCGAAGACCGCGACACCACCGGACTCCGCGCCCAGCACCTGTGCACCCCGCAGCGAGATGTCGGCCAGCTGGTCGATCCGAGCGGCGTGCGCCACGTCGGCGGCGACCTCGGCGATCGCCGCGGCGCGGCGGACCGCGTCGAGCTCCCGGTCGGCCTGCTCGCGGGCGTCGGTGACGTCGACGACCGTGCCCAGGATGCGCTGCGGCCTGCCGCCGGGACCTGCCAGCACCCGGCCGCGGCTGACCGTCCAGCGGACGGCCCCGTCGGCGCGTACCACCCGGAGCTCGACGGTGTACTGGGCGAGCGCGTCGATGGCGGCCTGCATGATCTCCTGCGCGTGCTCCCGGTCCTCCGGGTGCACGTGTTCCTCGAACAGCCGGTCCAGGCCCATCCGCACGGTGCGGTCGTAGCCGAAGATCGCCGCGCAGCGCTCGTCCCAGTCGACGGTCCCCTGCTCGAGACCGACCTCCCAGACGCCGACGGAGCCGGCCTCCAGCGCGAGTTCCAGCCGCACCAGGGAGGCGCCCATGGCCGAGCGGGCGGCCGACAGCTCCAGCTCGGCGACCACCGAGGCGGCCAACTGCTCGAGGGAGGCCACCGCGTCGGCCGGCCAGCTGCGGGGGACGCTGTCGAACACCGCGAGCGCCCCGACGACCTCCCCGAACCGCGCCCGGAGGGGGACCCCGAGATAGGCGACGAGGGACCCGTCGACGGCCGCGGGCAGGTGGGCCAGCCGGTCGTCGCGCGCCGCCTCCGAGACGGGGACGGGGACGCCGAACCGCACGGTCACCGCGCACGGGGACGCGTCGACAGGCAACGGGCCGTCCAGGACCGACGGCAGCCCGCAGGACCCGACCGGCACCTCCACGTCGGTGACCAGGCAGACCAGCGCCGAGGGGGCCGCCGTCAGGCGCGCCGCGAGCTGGGCGAGCCGGTCGTGGACGCCGGAGGAGGCCTCGGCGAGCAGCCGCCTCGCGGCCGCGATCCGCCCCGGGTCGGCGAGTACCCCGGGCTCCGGGGACGGGGGTGCCGACGCCATGCCCGGGCTCCCTCGTCCACTGTGGCGGCGTGTACGCCGACCGTGTCGGTTCCCCATCCTGACACGCGGCTGCGCCGTGGCACCGGATCCCCGCCCTGCCGCGCCCCCCTGTTGCCCACTCCTCCGGGGGAGCCGGGACGGCGGTCGGCTCAACTCCGGCGGTCGAGGAGCCGATGAGCTGCCCATGACGGCGATGCGCAGCGGCACGCTCCCGGACTGCCGTCCGCTGCTCGCCCACCCCGACGACCTGACGATGGTGTTCCAGCCGATCGTCGACCTCGCCGCGGTGCGCATCGTGGGCTACGAGGCCCTCTCCCGCTTCCCGGGGACCGCCGGCCCCGACGTCTGGTTCGCCGCCGCCGCCGACTGCGGCCTGGCCGCCGAGCTCGAAGCGCTGGCGATCGTCAAGGCCCTCGCCGCCGTCCCGTTGCTGCCTGACGACACGTTCCTGTCCGTCAACGTGAGCCCGCACCTGCTCGGCAGCGTCCCGGTGCAGAACGTGCTGGCCACGCGGCCGAGCCTGCGCCGCGTCGTCGTCGAACTCACCGAGCACACGCCGGTCGACGACCTCGACGAGCTGCGCCGGCAGGCCGACCGCCTGCGGGCCCGCGGCGCGCTGGTCGCGCTGGACGACGCCGGCTCGGGCTACTCGGGCCTGCAGCAGATGGCCGTCGTCCGCCCGCAGGTGGTCAAGCTGGACCGGGCGCTGGTGACCGGCGTGGACACCGATCCCGTCCGGACCGCGCTGGCCGAGATGGTCGGCGAGTTCGCCGGCCGGATCGACGCCTGGCTGCTGGCCGAGGGGGTCGAGACCGCCGGGGAGCTGGCCGCCCTGGTCCGGATGGGCGTGCCGCTGGCCCAGGGCTGGCTGCTGGGCCGGCCCGCGCCCGACTTCGCCCCGCTGGCGCCGGAGGTGTCGCGGCTGGTGAGTGCCCAGGCCGCCCGCGCGCAGCTCACCGGCACCGTGGCCGGCCTGCTGCGCCCGGTGCGCCAGTGCGACGTCGGCGAGCCGCTGCCCGGCGTCCCGCCGGTGGTGCTGGTGGCCGAGCAGGGCGAGCCGGTGGGCCTGTGGCTGGCCTGCCCCCGGACGGCACAGCCCCACACCGCGCCGGTCTCGCTGCGCGCGCACTCCTCCGACGACGTCACCGACGTCCTACAGCGCGCGCTGGCCCGGGCGCCGGCGCACCGCTTCGACCCGGTGGTGTGCACCGACGCCACCGGCGCCGTCGTCGGCCTGCTGCGGGTCGAGGACCTCGCCACCGCGGCCGCCCGCCGCTGACCCCCTGACTCCCGGCTCGAACCCGTTGGCCGGCGCTTCGACCTCCCAGGAGAGCACCGTGAAGACCTTCGCCTGCGGCGACATCATCCCCGGGTGCGGCGCCACGTTCACCGCCGCGGACGAGGACGGCATCCTCGTCCAGACCCGCCGCCACGCCGTGGAGTCGCACGGCGCGGCCGAGCCGGGCACCGACACCGACCCGCGGGTCCGCCCGCACATCAAGGCCGGCTGAGGAGGACCGGGCGTCAGGCGGAGGCGGCGTTGAGGGCCTGCGTCTCCTCCTCGGTGAGCACGAGGTCCTGCATCGGCAGCAGGTCGGCCAGCTGCTCCACCGACCGGCCGCTGGCGATCGGCGAGACGACGGTCGGCCGGTCGGCCAGCCAGCGCAGCGCCACCGCCGCGACCGTCACCCCGTGCGCGTCGGCCACCTCGCCCAGCGCCGCCAGCACCCGGTCGCCGCGCTCCCCGACGTACGCCGAGGCGCCCTCCGCCCGCGGTGAGTCGACCTGCCGTCCGGGCCGGTACTTGCCGGTGAGGAAGCCCTTGGCCAACGCGTAGTAGGGCAGCACGCCCAGGTCGTGCGCGGCCACGACGTCGCGCAGCCCGTCCTCGTAGGCGGCCCGCTCCATGATGTTGTAGTGCGGCTGCAGGGCCACGTAGTGGGTGAGCCCCAGCCGCTCGGAGGTCTCCAGCGCCTCGGTGAGCCGATCCGGCGAGTAGTTCGACGCCGCGACGTACCGCACCTTGCCCGCCTGCACCAGCTCGTCGAAGGCGCGCAGCGTCTCCTCCACCGGCGTCGACGCGTCGTCGTGGTGGGCGTAGTAGAGGTCGATCACGTCGGTCTGCAGCCGGCGCAGCGATCCCTCGACCGCCGTCCGGATCTCCGCCGCCGACAGCGGGTGCTCCTTGTCCAGCCGCGAGGCCTTGGTCGCCACCACCATCCGGTCGCGCTGCCCGCGCTCGGCCATCCAGTTGCCGAGGATCTCCTCCGAGGCGCCCCGGCCGTAGGACTCGGCGGTGTCGACGAACGGGGCCAGGGTGCTGACCGTCGCGTCGGTGAAGCGGTCCAGCAGCGCGAAGGACGTGGGCTCGTCCGCCGTCCAGCCGAAGACGTTGCCCCCCAGGCAGAGGTCGCTGACGGCGAGGTCGGTCCCGGGGATCACTGGCATGCCCCCACGCTAGGTCCGGGGCCGTCCGGCTGCCGCGCGGGAGCGGGCGGCCCCGAGCGACGGGGGGATCCGCCGGCCCCCTCGGTGGCGGGCTGTCGGGGCGGCATGGCACCGTGCCCCCGGTCCGACCTCGCCGTCCGGCGGGGCCCGTACTCATCTGTTCCCGACACGGAAGGACAACCGTGAACAAGGCCGAACTCGTCTCCGCCATCGCCAAGCGGGCCGACGTGCCCACCTCGACCGTGGACTCGGTGCTCGCCGGGCTCCAGGACGAGCTCGTCGA
>JALYNA010000354.1 GCA_030773455.1 Actinomycetota bacterium | reverse complement strand
AACGGTCACCGCGGCCCCCGTGGCGTCGTCCGGCACGACGACCGGGCGGCCGAAGCGCACGTGGTACTCGACCAGCGCGGCCGGGTCGCCGGCCCAGGCGGTGACCGCGCGCGCGGCCAGCGCCATGGTGAGCATCCCGTGCGCGATCACGCCGGGCAGGCCGACCTCGGTGGCCACCCGCTCGTTCCAGTGGATGGGGTTGAAGTCACCGGAGGCGCCGGCGTAGCGGACCAGGTCGGCGCGGATGACGGGGTAGGTCTGCTCGGGCAGTTCGGTGCCGACGACGACGTCGGCGGCCCGCACCGTCGCGGTCACCTGGTCTCCTCGCCGGCGCTCGTCGTCCCCGTGCCCGACGGTGATCTTCCCCCCTGTGAGTCCGCGAACTCGCTCACGAGACCCCCCGGGCGACGAGCATCGAGGTGGCCGAGCAGACCGGCTCGCCGTCCTCGGTGGCGACGTCCACCCGGGTGGTGAGCAGGTCGTTGCCACCGACGCTGCGCACGGCCTCGATCGTGGGCGTGGCGACGAGCCGGTCGCCGGCGCGGATGGGCCGGTGGTGGGTGAAGCGCTGCTCGCCGTGGACGACGCGGCTGTAGTCCAGCGCGACGTCGGGGTCCCGGGCGACGACGCCGGCCGCCGACAGCGTGAGGGCGATGGCGAAGGTGGGCGGGGCGATGACGTCGGGATGGCCGGCCGCACGGGCGGCGTCGGCGTCCCGGTGCACCGGGTCGACCGAACCAATGGCGTCGGCGAACTCGGCGATCTTCTGCCGTCCCACCTCGTAGACGGCCGACGGCACGTAGCTGCGCCCGACCAGTGCCGGATCGAGCGCCATGCTCCCGCCCCTCCCTACCCCGACCGCGTCAGCGGGTCTCGCGGTGGACGGTGTGGCGGCGCTCCCTCGGGCAGAACTTCTTCAGCTCCAGCCGGTCGGGATCGTTGCGCCGGTTCTTGCGGGTGATGTAGTTCCGGCTCTTGCACTCCTGGCAGGCCAGGGTGATCTTCGGACGGATGTCGGTGGCTGCCACGGGGCGCTCCTCGCCTTGTCGGTACCGGGCCGGGCCCGGGGGCGTGCGGGCGGGTGCCTGCACGGTGCTGCAACACGCCGACTGACCCCGGGTCACGGGGTCCGTCGAGAGTAGCGGTGACCGGATTTGAACCGGTGACACAGCGATTATGAGCCGCTTGCTCTGCCTGGCTGAGCTACACCGCCGGACGTGACCGTGCGGCCGGTCTCGGCAACCGGGCCGAGCGGCCACTGTGTTGTTCCAGAGCCCCTTTACGGAATCGAACCGTAGACCTTCTCCTTACCATGGAGACGCTCTGCCGACTGAGCTAAAGGGGCGGGTTTCGAGCCGGCAGGAATGCTACCCGACGGCTCGGAGGGTCCGGCGCAGGGGGTCCTCCGCGCGGTCAGGAGCGGACGAACAACCGCCGGTGCTGCGCGCCCGGGACGGCGGAGCGGACCCCCGTGCGGGCCAGGATCCAGCTCTCCAGCCGCTGGTCGGGCAGCGGCCGGCTGACCAGGAAGCCCTGCAGCTTGTCGCAGCCCATCTCCGCGAGCAGGTTGCGCGTCAGCTCGTCCTCGACGCCCTCGGCCACCACCCGGAGGCCGAGGTTGTGGGCTAGCTCGATGATCGAGCGGGCGATGAACGACTCCCCCTGGCTGGTCGACATCCCCAGCACGAAGGACTTGTCGATCTTCACCTCGTCGATGGGCAGCTGGCGCAGCTGGGACAGCGAGGAGTAGCCGGTGCCGAAGTCGTCCATCGACAACCGCAGTCCCAGGGCGTGCAGGTCGGCCAGGACGGTGCTGCTGCGCACCGAGTCGTCGACGACGCTGCCCTCGGTGAGCTCCAGCGTCAGCAGCTCGCCGGGGACGCCGTGGCGCCGCAGCGCCCGGCGCACCCGGTCGACCAGGTCCGGCTTGGTCAGGCAGCGGGCGGAGAGGTTGACGGCCACCGACAGGGCGATGTCCCGGTCCAGCCAGCGGCGGCAGCGCGCCAGCGCCAGGTCGAGCACGTGGTCGGTGAGCGGGCCGATCCGGCCGATCTGCTCGGCCAGGTGGATGAACTCGTCCGGGGCGATCGCCCCGTAGCGCGGGTGCGCCCAGCGGACGAGGGTCTCCACCGAGACGATGTCGGAGCTGCGGGCGTCGATGATGGGCTGGAAGACGACGCTGATGTCACCGTCGGCCATCGCCTGCTCCAGCTCGGTGCCCAGCTGCAGCCGGCGCAGGCTCTGCTGGTCGAGCACCGGGTGGTAGCTGGCCACACCGCTCTTGCCGGCTCCGGCCAGCAGTGCGACGTCGGCCCGCTGCATGAGCGTGCCGGAGTCCGCGCCGTGCACCGGGGCGGCCGCGACGCCGATGGTCAGCGTCACCTCCAGGTCCAGCCCGGCGACCCGGGCGCGGGTCGAGGTCGCCTCGCGCAGCCGGCGCGCGGCCCGCTCGGTCGCCGGCAGGGACAGCCCGGGCAGCAAGACGGCGAACTGCTCACCCTCCATGCGCGCCACGAGGGCCTGCGGAGGAGCGTGCTCGCGCAGCAGGCCGGCCGTCACCAGCAGGAGCTCGTCGCTCGCCGCGTGGCCGAGCGTGTCGGTGACCTCGGCGTAGTTGTCCAGCGAGGCGAGGATGAGCCCCGCCCGGCCGGCGACCGGGTCGGCCGCGAGCAGCTGGTCGATCTCCACCGCCAGACGCTGCCGGTTGGGCAGGCCGGTGAGCCGGTCGTGGTCGGCGTCGTACCGGATCTGGGTCAGCAGCTGCTGCTGGCGGATGGCGGCGTTGACGTGGGTGAGCATCGATTCGAGCGCCGACCGGTCTCCCTCGGCGAACGAGACGACGTCGTGGCGCCGGTCGCAGACCTCCAGGTACCCGGGCTCGCCGGCCGAGGTGGCCACCGGAGCGGCGAGCAGGTCGCGGGCGCCGCGGCGCGCGAGCGCAGCCGCCTCGGCGTCGGTTGCGCGGGCGAGGGAGACCAGCACGGGGCCGTCATGGGCACCCCCGGTCGCCCGCCGGCGGAAGAGGTCGTCGGGGTCACTGGGGCCGTCGTACCAGGTGCGGCCGTCGTCGCAGGCGACGACCAGGCGCGGGGCCTCGTCGAGGTAGGGCGGCAGCCAGAGCGCCACCCGCTCGGCGTTGAGGAGCTCGCGGAGGCCCTCGACCAGCAGGCGCGAGGCGTCCTCGTCGGCGCCGATCTGCTCCACCTGGCGGGCGAACGCGTAGACCTTCTCCAGGTCCTGGCCCTCCCGTGACACTGCGGCGAACCGGCGGTAGAGCGCTACGAGCGCGACGAGTAGCGGCGCCAGGAGCACCAGCGACCACGGCGTTCTCTCAACGAGGAGCAGGACGGCGAGACCGACCAGGACCGAGATGGGCACCACCGCGACCAGGGGGAGCAGCAGGATCGTCCAGACGACCCGGCCCGGGTAGCCCTGCGTGCACACGATGGCCACGACTGTCATCAGCCCACCGATGAAGGTGGCCGTGACGATCGCGACGAGATAGCACAGCCACGTAACCGGCGAGGTGATCCCGCCGACCGGCAGGTGCTGCAGCACTAGCGTGGCGACACAGATCTCGAGGACAGCGACCGCGACGTTGTACACGGTCTTCGCTGCGGGATACCGCTGGCGGAGGCAGGTGCCCCCCACCGCCAACGCGCGGGCGACGGCGGTCCACAGCGGCCCGAGCACCACGAGCGCCACGACGACGGCTGCCTCGCTCGCCGTGCTGCTGACTCCGGTCCGGCGGACCTCGAAGTCGACACTGACCGATTCCGCCACTGCAAGTGCGACGACCATAGCGAGGAACGCGACCACGGAGACCGTTCCGGCCGGCGCCTCGAGGACCCAGACAGCAATGGGCAGCGTGACGCCGACGCCCAGCAGCGCAACCCCCCACGCTGTCAGGTGGAAGGCCGCGCGCGCTGCATGCGAAGCGTCCTGCGCGGCCACGGGCACCTGTTCTCGCCTAGGGGTTGAGGGCGGCGCCGAGGCTAACAGCGGTTGAGGCGAGCGCGGGTCCCCTCACCACCCTCGAGGGTGAGGGTCCGACTCGCGGGCGCAGTCCGGTCGCCGTCCCCGCGACGGCCACGCCCACGTCTCGGATCAGCCTGCCGTCTGACGGTTCCACCGGAAGCCGCGGTTCCACCGGAACCCACGGTCCTGGCTGGTAGCACGCACGCTGTTGCTCATGACGCCTCCTCAGGCATGAAGGACTGCTTCTCTGTGAAGCGGGGCAGTCGTCCAGCCGCGGGGGCAGAGCGTTGGGTACGGACCGCGCCGGAGAGATTGCTGCCCGTCACCCATTGGGGACAAGCGCCGGTGATCACGTGGCTGCACCCTGACGTCGCGGCGTCACTCTGCGTTATGCGAAATGACGGTCTGTACCCCGTAAGGGGTACAGGAGCGACCCGAGTGACCACTGGGCGTGGAGGCACGGGAGCGACCGGAGACCCGGCGTGTCGAGGTGGGGGCATGGGCGCGGGCGGGTGCGGGCCACGGTTCCCCCGATCGGGTCCACGGCTGCCGGTAGCCGTGGACCCGGCCCTACGCTCCGCCGCGTGCGACGGGACGGGGAGGATGCCGAGCGCGGCTCGACGCTGCCCCTGGTCCTCGTCTGCTGGCTGGTGGCCGCCTTGATGGCCTTCGGCGCGATTGCGGCGTCCGACGCGTTCCTCGAGCAGCAGCAGGTGCAGTCCGTCTGCGACGGCGCGGCCTTGGCCGCGGCCAACGCCACCGACGAGGCGGCCGTCTACGCCACCGGTGTGGGGACGGCGCTGCCGCTCACCCGCGCCAGCACGCAGTCGGCCGTGGCCGACCAGTTGGCTGATGGCGGGACCGCCCTGCACTCCTGGTCCACCGAGACCGACGGCGCCGAGGTCACGGTGCGGTGCACCCGCTACGTCGAGATCGCCTTCGGCTGGCTGTTCCTCGGCGGGCAGCCGCTGGAACGCACCGCCGTCGCCGGCGCCCGCGCCCCGACCACTCCCTGAGACACACCGTCCACCACGAGCAGCGGCCCCCGACCTCGGCTGAGGACGGGGGCCGCGCGTACCGGGTGTGGCGGGTGAAGGATTCGAACCTTCGTAGGCTAAGCCGACGGATTTACAGTCCGCTCCCATTGGCCACTCGGGCAACCCGCCAAGGTGGTACCGGGAGAGCGTACAAGACACCGGAGACCGGCTTCGGCGCCAGCCCCAGGGGTGCCGTGGCAGGTGGACGACAGACGGAAGGGACACCGACACATGGCGGACTCGTCGTTCGACGTGGTGAGCAAGGTCGACCGCCAGGAGGTGGACAACGCCCTCAACCAGGCCGCCAAGGAGCTCTCGCAGCGCTTCGACTTCCGTGGCACCAATGCCACGATCGCCTGGGCCGGCGAGGAGGGCGTGACGCTGAGCGCCGACACCGAGGAGCGGGTGACCGCGGCCCTCGACGTCTTCCGGGAGAAGCTGGTCAAGCGCGGCATCTCGCTCAAGGCCCTAGATGCCGACGACCCGCAGTCCTCGGGCCGCAGCTACCGGATCTCGGCCCGCATCAAGCAGGGCATCGAGTCGGACAAGGCCAAGCAGATCGCCAAGATCATCCGGGACGAGGGGCCCAAGGGCGTCCAGGCCCAGATCCAGGGCGACCAGCTGCGGGTGAGCGGCAAGAAGCGGGACGACCTGCAGGCGGTCCAGCAGCTGCTGCGGGGCAAGGACCTCGACGTCGCGTTGCAGTTCGACAACTACCGCTGAACCGGCGAATATTCGCAGGCCGGGCGTCGTCAGCGCGCCTCGGTCCGCACGGAGTCCGCAGGATCGGCGAGCGCCGCGGCCATGAGGTCGCGTGCGGCGGCCCGGGTGCGGTCCTCGGCGGTCGGCCAGAGGTGGGAGTAGACGCCGAGGGTGATGGTCGCCGAGGAGTGTCCGAGCGCCGCTGGACGGTGACCACGTCGCACCCGGAGGCGATCAGTCCGCTGGCGTAGAAGTGCCTCAGGTCGTGCAGCGTGTAGACACCAAGCCCGGCCGCCTTGCGCACCTGGCGCCACTGGTGGCCGGCGGAGTTCCGGTTCAGCGGTGACCCGCCGTTGGAGAACAGCCAGCCGTCCCGGTGGACGCCGACGCACCGCACGTGCTCGGCGAGCAAGGTGATCAGCTCGGCGGGGGCGTAGACCGCCCGCTCGGACCCGAACTTGGGCGCCACGAGCTCGGTCGTCGTGCTGGTCTCGCCCTGCAGCTGGCGACGGACGGCGATGGTCCGGCGCAGGAAGTCCACGTCCTCCAGCTGCAGCCCGACCGCCTCACCCAGCCGCAGCCCGGCGAAGGCACACACGGCGATGAACGGCGGGAACCACTGAGGGGCGGCGCTGAGCGCGCGCCCGATCTCCTCGACGGCGGGGATCGTCATGGCGGCCGCGGACTTGCGCGCCCGGGGCAGGGGCACGCCCGCTGACGGGTCGGCCTTGATGATGCGGTCGACGACTGCGGCCCGGAGCGCCATGTGGACGTAGTTGTAGCGGGTTCGGATCGTGCTGGGCGCGAGCCCGGTCTTGCGGCCAGGCGCTGGCTGGGACATGGCCTTGACCCACTGCTGTACGTGGGAGGGGCGGATCTTGACGCATCGGCACGTCGGCGAACGTCACCGAGTCGGCCGCCTGGCGGGCTGCGAGCGTCGTCCCCCGCTCCCACACCTGCCGGCTGGACCACTTCGCGAACCAGGCCTTGAAGGGAATTCTCCCGGCCGCAGGGTCGACGTAGTCGCCGGTGACCATCGCCGCGGTGACCTCGTCCAGCCACCGCTGAGCGTCGACCTTCCGCTTGAAGTGCCGGGCGTGTTCCTTGCCGTTCTCATCCCGGTACCGCGGCCGGTATGTGCCGTCAGGCCGCCTCGCGATCGACGCCACCGCTCCCCACCTCCATCTCCGCAAGCCCCGGCCCTGACCAGCGCGGTCGGGGCTCCCCCGCCGATTGGAACGCTGCCAGCTCAGACGCGAGCCTGTCTCGTGCTGCCGCCTCACTGGGGATTCACCGCCTCATCCCCAGGCCTGGATCGAGGTGCTTCCCGAGATGGCCGATGTCCTCGGGACGCGACAGTCGGACGCCAGGTCGTGGTCGCGTCGGCGCCGGCGGCTCGGCCGGTCGGGACCGGATGTCCTCAAGGTCGTGGTGCGCGCTCCAGCGGTCGCGCTCCCGGGCAAGGCGATCGGCCGGCTGGCTGAGAAATGCGGGCTCGGTCCGGAGCTGCTGGACGCGTGTCCGGGCAGCGGTGAGCTCGAGCTGGGCGGTGGCGATGTCGCATTCGGGCGTCGGCCAGGACACGGGGGGCGGTGCGGTCGAGGGGAATGGTAGGACTCCGGTCTGCGAGCAGGGACGTGGGCGATTGCGAGGGCCGGGCTTGCCGGCCGGCGTCACACGCTCACTGGCAGGTCGGGCAGGTAGGGCCAGATGTCGCGGGGCGTGGCGAACTGGCGCGGAGGCAGCTCTCGCAGGAGCACGAGGACGTCTGGATGGGCGCCGTTGCGCTCGGCGGCCGCCCGCAGCTGGGCGGTGGTGATGGGTCCGGAGTGGAAGGCGGTCTCGACGTAGTCGAGGACCTGCATCCGGGTGAGGGCCATGCTTCCTCCTGGTGCCGGGGTGTTCGGTTCAGGTCGACGGCTGTGCACTGACGGCGCGGGGGCGGTAGTCGGCCGGGATCGGCCCGTTGGCCCGCACCGCGCGGGCCAGGGCGTCGGCGTCGCAGGCCGTGCAGCAGTGCGTCTGCTTCCAGCCGACCACCGACAGCTGCGTGCCGCGCGAGAACTGGGTCAGCACCTGCGGGCGGAGGACCAGGTCGGTGCCGTGGCAGGTGGCGCACCGCAGGCGCTGGTCGCGCAGGAACGACGTCCCGCAGGCGCCGCACGCGATCTGGATGCCCTCGACGCCGCGGCTGCCGACCAGGTCCTCGGTCTCGCCGCACTGCGGGCACTCGATGTGCATGTGCATGAGGTCGAGCTCTCGATGTGGGGCGAGCCGCGCTGGCAGCAGCGATCCTCGCGGCGCCGATTCTACCCTCACGTTAGAGTTGGTCAAGCCACCCACGTGGTGGGCCATCGGGGAGGGAGCGATGAGCGGGCGACGGATGCAGATCGGCGAGGTGGCCGAGCGCACCGGCCTGAGCGTGCGCACCATCCGCTTCTACGAGGAAAGCGGACTGGTGGTCCCGTCGGCCCGCAGCCAGGGCGGCTTCCGCCTGCACACCGACGGCGACGTCGCCCGGCTGCAGCGGATCCGCCGGCTCAAGCCGCTGGAGTTCACCCTCGAGGAAATGCGGGAGGTCCTTGGACTGCTGGACGAGGTGACCGACCGGGCGCACGCCACCGACGCACCTTCCGCGGAGCTGCTGGAGCGGCTGGCCATGTACCGGGAGCTCGCCGATCAGCGGGCAGCGGTCCTGCACGAACGCTGGTCGAGCGCCGCCGGGTTCGCCGACGCCCTCCGCCGCCACGAGGAACGACTACATCACGCCAGGGAGATGCACTCATGACAGCGACCGCCCCAGCCCGCCCGGAGGCCGGGAGCGCGACGGCCGACGACGTGGTCGGTGAGGCCGCCCGGCGGCGCACCTTCGCCGTCATCAGCCACCCCGACGCCGGCAAGTCCACCCTCACCGAGGCGCTCGCCCTGCACGCCCGGGTGATCGGTGAGGCCGGTGCGGTGCACGGCAAGGCCGCGCGGCGCGGCACCGTGTCCGACTGGATGGACATGGAGAAGGCCCGCGGGATTTCGATCACCTCCGCGGCGCTGCAGTTCTCCTACCGCGACACGGTGGTCAACCTGCTCGACACCCCCGGCCACGCCGACTTCTCCGAGGACACCTACCGGGTGCTCACCGCGGTCGACGCCGCGGTCATGCTCATCGACGCCGCGAAGGGCCTCGAGGCGCAGACCATGAAGCTGTTCGCGGTCTGCCGGCACCGCGGCATCCCGGTGATCACCGTGGTGAACAAGTGGGACCGCCCGGGCAAGGACGCCCTGGCGCTGATGGACGAGGTCGCCGAGCGCACCGGGCTGACCCCGACGCCGCTGACCTGGCCGGTGGGGATCGCCGGGGACTTCCGCGGCGTGCTGGACCGGCGCGACGGCAGCTACCGGCGCTACACCCGTACCGCCGGTGGCGCCACGGTGGCCCCCGAGGAACACCTCTCCGCAGCTGGGGCCGCTGTGCGGGAGCCCGAGGCCTGGGCCCAGGCGCTCGAGGAGGCCGACCTGCTGGCCGCGACCGCCGGTGAGCACGACCAGGAGCTGTTCCTCTCCGGGGTCACCACCCCGGTGCTGTTCGCGTCCGCGATCTCCAACTTCGGCGTCGGCGCGCTGCTCGACGTGCTGGTCGACCTGGCGCCGGCGCCCCTCGGACGGCCCGACATCGACGGGATGGTGCACCCGGTGGACGCGCCGTTCAGCGGGTTCGTGTTCAAGGTGCAGTCGGGCATGAACGCCGCCCACCGCGATCGGCTGGCCTACATCCGCGTCTGCTCCGGCGTCTTCGAGCGCGGCATGGTGGTCACCCACGCCGCCACCGGCCGGCCGTTCACCACCAAGTACGCCCAGCACGTCTTCGGCCGGGAGCGGGAGAGCATCGACGTCGCGTTCCCCGGCGACGTCGTCGGGCTGGTCAACGCCTCGGCGCTGCACGTCGGCGACACCCTGTACGCCGAGCAGCCGGTCAGCTTCCCACCGCTGACGACCTTCGCCCCCGAGCACTTCGCCGTCGCCCGCAGCGTCGAGACCGCCAAGCACAAGCAGTTCCGCCGCGGGATCGCGCAGCTGGAGTCCGAGGGGGTCGTCCAGGTGCTGCGGTCCGATCGGCGCGGTGACCAGGAGCCGGTGTTCGCCGTGGTCGGCCCGATGCAGTTCGAGGTCGCCGCCCACCGCATGGGGCACGAGTTCGGCGCGCCGGTGCAGCTCGAGCCGCTTCCCTACAACCTCGCCATGCGCATCGACGAGGCCTCGGTCCCGGGCATCACCGCCAGCAGCGGCACCGAGGTCCTGCGGCGGTCCGACGGTGAGCTCCTCGCGCTGTTCACCACCAAGTGGGTGGCCCGTGTGGTGCGCGAGGGCAAGCCGGACCTGACCCTGGAGCCGCTGGTGGCCGCCCAGCTCGGCTGACCGGGAGCGGCCCTGATCCCACTGCGCCGCACATCCACCACCCTCGCCGTCAGCGACGCCGGCACGACCCCGGAAGGACCTCCCACGTACCGCTCCACGCCGGCATCGCCCCCCTCCCCTGCTCCCGCTTCCACCAGACGGGTCGGCGTGCGCGGCCCCGGTGGGTTCTACGGCTGGCACATGGTCGCCGTCTCCGCCCTCGCCCTGGCGATGACCGCGCCCGGGCAAACCGCGGCCATCTCGGCCTTCATCGACCCGATGACCGAGGGGCTGGGGATCAGCCGCTCGGCGATCTCCACCGCCTACCTGCTCGGCACCCTCGCCGGCGCCGCCGCCATGCCGCTGGTCGGCCGCGCGCTCGACCGGTTCGGCACCCGCGCCACGATGGCCGCCATCGGCGCCGTCTTCGGCAGCGTGCTGCTTGCGCTCTCCGCCGTGTCCAGCCTCGTCGGGCTGACCGCCGGG
>JALYNA010000353.1 GCA_030773455.1 Actinomycetota bacterium | reverse complement strand
TCAGCGCCTCCGCTCGGCCTTGTCGACGTACATCGCGTCGTCGGCCTCCCGCACCAGTGCCCGGAACGCCCGCTCGGGGTCGGTGCCGGCCTCCACGGTGCCGATCCCGATGCTCACCGACAGAGGGATGCCGAGCCCGCCGGCCAGCCGCAGCGGCTCGCCCACCCTCTCCTGCAATCGCACGGCCAGGGCCTCGGCGTCGGCCCGCCCGCTGTTCTCGCAGACGATGCTGAACTCGTCACCGCCCACCCGCGCCGCGGTGTCGCTGGCGCGCAGCACCGAGGTCAGCCGCTCGGCGAAGGCCACCAGCACCTCGTCGCCGACCGGGTGACCGTGGAGGTCGTTGATCAGCTTGAAGCCGTCCAGGTCGATGCCCAGCAGGCTGGTCGGCGTCCGTTCCCGGCGGCCCCGCTCGAGCGCGTGCCGCAGCCGGTCGGCGAAGAGGGCCCGGTTGGGCAGCCCGGTGAGCGAGTCGTGCAGCGACCGGTGCAGGAGCGCAGCCTCCAGGACCTTGCGCTCACTGATGTCCTCGACGATGGCCACCACGTGCGGCGGGTCACCCTCCGGGGTCTCCGGCACCCAGGACGACGTGACCTGTACCGGCACGACAGTGCCGTCCCGCCGGACCAGCTTGGTCTCGTGCCGGATCGTCCGGCGGCGGGTCAGCAGCTCCTCGAAGGCCACCTCGGCGGCCGCCCGGTCGTCGGGGTGGACGAGGTCCAGCACCGAGTCGCCGTACAGGTCGTCGGCCGAGCACCGGGTCATCGCGACGAACGCGGGGTTGACGTCGACCAGCAGGCCGGTGGGGGTGACGAGGACGATGCCCATGGGGGCGTTGGCGAACGCGCTCCGGCGATCCGCCGGGGGAAGCGTGCCCGCCGTGTTCGTCACCGTCCCACCTCCGTGCCGGACATCCTGCGCCGACCCGGCCTCCTGCTGCAGCTTCTCGCTGCTGGTGCTCCTCGGCCCGGCAGTGTCCGGAGTCGTTCCACGTGGAACGCGACGCCGGGGCAGGATGGCACGTGATCGACCGTGGAGGCTGCGTGAACGACTTCGACCTGGTACTGCCCGCGGCCGTGGACGTCCGCGAGGTCGGCATGCGCGACGGCCTGCAGCTGGAGGCCCCGGTGCCGCTGCAGGGCAAGCTGGCGATGCTGGAGGCGCTCGTGGCCACCGGCGTCCGCCGCATCGAGGCGACCTCCTTCGTCTCACCGGAGGCGGTCCCCGCGCTCGCTGACGCCGACCGGCTGGCTGCTGAGCTGCACTCCTTCGACGGCGTGCACTTCTCCGCACTGGTGGCCAACCTGCGCGGCGCACAGCGGGCCGTGGACGCCGGCATCGCGCACCTGGAGTACGTCGTCTCGGCCTCCGACAGCCACAGCCGGGCCAACGCCGGCCGCCCCACCAGCGGAGCGGTCGCCGCGGTCGGCGACATCGCCGCGCTCGCCCACGGCGCCGGCGGCTCGCTGGAGGTCATCGTGGCAGTCGCCTGGGACTGCCCCTTCGAGGGCCGCACCCCCATCCCGCGCACCGTCGACGTCACCCGCGCCGCGGTCACCGCCGGCGCCGACCGGCTGTGCCTGGGCGACACGATCGGTACGACGACCCCGATGCGGGTGGTGCAGCTGCTCGACGCGGTCCGCCGCGCCTGCCCGGGCGTCGAGGTCGGCGTGCACTTCCACGACACCCGCGGCACGGGGCAGGCCAACGCGCTGGCCGCGGTCCAGGCGGGGGTGACCCAGCTGGACTCCTCGGTCGGCGGCCTCGGTGGCTGCCCGTTCGCGCCGGGGGGGAGCGGCAACATCGCCACGGAGGAGCTCGTCTACCTGCTCGAGGAGTCCGGCGTGCGGACCGGGCTGGACCTCGACGCCGTCCTCGCCGCCGCCCGGGTCACCGAGGAGGTCGTGGGCCGCGCGCTGCCCGGCTCCCTCTACCGGGCGGGCGGGCGCTCGGTGCCCCGGCCCACGGGCTTCGGGTGACGCTCGCCTCCGTGGTTGGCTGGAGCGCATGAGCGAGCCGCGGTCCGGGGATGGGGTGGTGGACCCCCGCACCATGCGCGATGTCCTCGGTCACTTCGCCTCCGGGGTCACCGTGGTGACCGCCCAGGGGGAGGACGGGCCGATCGGCTTCACCTGTCAGTCGTTCAGCTCGCTGTCGCTGGACCCGCCGCTGGTGGCCATCGCGCCCGCCCGCACCTCCCGCACCTGGCCCCGGCTGCGCGCCCTGGGCCACTTCTGCGTGAACGTGCTCGCCGAGGACCAGACCGAGCTGTCGCTCACCTTCGCCCGCTCCGGCGCCGACAAGTTCGCCGGGGTGCCGTGGCGGCCCAGCCGGCTGGGCCAGCCGGTGCTCGAGGACGTCGTCGCCTGGATCGACTGCGAGCTGTGGGCGGAGTACGACGGCGGGGACCACACCCTCGTCGCCGCCCGGGTGCTGGACCTGGACGCCGACCCCGGACGGCGGCCGCTGTTGTTCCACCGCGGCGCCTACGGCCTGCTGGAGACCCGCGCGGCCGAGGGCTAGCAGAACCGGACGGCGATCAGCGCGACGTCGTCCCGCCCGTCGAGGGAGCCCGCGACCGCGGCGTCGCACAGCTGCCGGGGGCCGGCGCCGGGCGGGGCGGCGACCAGACGGTTGACCAGCTCGGCGATGCCCTCGTCGAGGTCGGTGCCGGGGCGTTCGATGAGGCCGTCGGTGTAGGCCAGCAGCGTGGCGCCGGACGGCACGTCCATCGCGGTGGACCGCCGGGGCAGGCTGCGGTCCACGCCGATCAGCAGGCCGGTCACGCCGTCCAGCAGCTGCACCTCGCCGTCGGGCGTCCGCAGCAGCGGCGGCGGGTGGCCGGCGCTGGCCAGGTGCAGCCGCCACAGCGCGCCGTCCTGCGCCGGGGGCACCGCCCGGGCGTAGACCATCGTCGCCATCGACGCCACGCCCAGGCCCTGCACCAGCCGGTCCACCCGGGCCAGGACGACACCGGGGTCGGGGTCCGGCGCCTCCCAGGCGCAGGCCCGGATGAGCCCGCGCAGGTGGCCCATCGCCGCGGCGGCCGCGACGTCGTGGCCGACGACGTCGCCGATGACCACGCCGATCGACCCGTCGGGTAGGTGCAGCAGGTCGTAGAAGTCGCCGCCCACGTCGGCCGCCGTGGATGCGCTGACGTAGTGGGCGGCCGACTCCACCCCCGGGATGTCCGGCAGCTCGGGCAGCAACGAGCGCTGCAGCGTGTCGGCGACGGTGTGCTCCTGCTGGTAGAGGCGCACGTTGTCCATCGCCAGCGCGGCGCGGCGGGTGAGGTCCTCGGCGAGGTCGACGTCCTCCTGGCCGAAGGGCCGCTCGGTGCCGCCGCGGCCCAGCAGGATGGCGCCGCGGGTCCTCCTGCGGGCGACCATCGGGACGGCCAGCAGCGACCCCAGGCCGAGCCGCTCGGCTGCCTGCCGGGCGGCCCCGGAGGCGAAGACCGTGTCCAGGTGCTCCCCGGCGGACTGGACCAGCACTGGCAGCGAGGTGGTGATGGCACGCCGGGTCGGCGAGCCCTCCGGCAGGTGCCCGGCGTGCTGGGTGGCGAGCAGTCGCAGCTCGTCGGCGAGGCCGTCCCGGTGGCGGGAGGCCGTCTCCCGTACGGTCCCGGCGTCGTCGACCAGCGAGATGAACACCCAGTCGGCGAGCAGGGGGACGCACAGCCGCGCCAGCCGGTCGAGCACGTCGGCGAGGTCGAGCGTGGCGATCAGCGTGCTCGTCGCCTCGGCCATCAGCGCCAGGCGGCCCTGCATGCGCTCGGCGTCCGCGCGGGCCCGCTCCGCGTCGGCGCGTCCGCTCGGCGGCCGCCCGGGCCAGCTCGGCCTCGTGCCGGGCCGCCTGCTCGGCGGCGAAGGCTGCCGCCCGCTGCCGCTCGCTGCGCACCGGCTCCGTGACGTCGGTCTGTACGCCGACGAAGCTGACCAGCTGCCCCTCCCCGTCGAAGACCGGGCTGATCGAGAGCTGGTTCCAGAAGGCGGTGCCGTCCTTGCGGTGGTTGAGCAGCGTCGTGGTGACCGCCCGCTGCGTGTCGAGCGCGGCCCGGATCTCCGCGACCGCCTCCGGATCGGTCGCCGGGCCCTGCAGGAACCGGCAGTTGCGGCCCACCGCCTCGCCGTATTCGTAGCCGGTGATACGGGTGAAAGAGGGGTTCACCCAGACCAGGGGTCGTCCGGCTCGCGGGGGTCCGTGATGGTGAAGGCGATGTCGGTGGCGACGACCGCCAGCTCGCGCAGCGCCTGCAGCTGGTCCCCGGCCCGGTCCGGACCGGCGCCCTCGAGCTCAAGGAAGACGACCAGCGACAGGTGCTCGTCCCCGTCGGGTCGCGACAGCGGGAAGCCGGTGACCCAGAGCAGCCGGTCCCCGTCCGGCTCGACCCCGTGTCCCGGCGCCATCCGCACCGCCTCGCCGCTGACCGGTTGCCCCTGCGCCACCAGCGACAGCGGGCCGGACGTGCTGGCCAGGGGCTGCCCGCCCAGGTCGGTGAGGCCCACGGAGGCACCCCAGGTGTCGATGCCCACCGGGAGACGGACGTTGCCGGCCAGTTCGACCGCGGCGCTGTTGGCGTAGGTGACCTCTCCGGCACTGCGGTCGATGAGCAGCACGGCCACGGGGACGTCGGCCAGCACGCCGAGCAGCGCGGTCGACGCGGTGCCGGCCCCCGCGTTGAGGACGGCGGTGGCCGCGGTGACGACGCCGGCCTGCTCGCGACCCACCGGGCCGTCGGGACGCTGGACGCGGGCGGAGTCCCGCGGTCGGTCCCGCTCGGCCGGCACGGCGACGACAGTAACGACGCACCCCGGGCGCGGCCACCATGGGTCACCCGGCTGAGCCGCGCCTGGGGAACAGGAGGTGTGGGCCACGGCCGGGCGGGAACCCCTCCCGCCGGGGATGCCGTTCCCCGACCGGAGGGAGACGATCGCCATGGGACTGCTCGACCGGCTCTTCGGCCGCCGCCGGACCGGCTACGACCAGGGATACGAGGGATACCAGGCCACGCCGCAGCACGGCGGGTACCAGCAGCCGCCCGCGCCACAGCACGGGTCGCCGCAGGGCGGGGCGCTCACCGACCAGCAGGCGGTCGAGCGGTACCGCTACCTGCTGCGCACCGCGCCGCCGGACCAGATCGAGGAGGCGCACGCCGAGGCCTTCGCCCAGTTGACGCCGCAGCAGCGGCAGGAGGTGCTGGTCCAGCTCGCCGCCGCCGTGCCCTCGTCCGAGCGGCCGCGGTCGGACGACCCGCGCGCTCTCGCCCGCGCGGCCACGCGCGCGGAGGTGCGCCAGCCCGGCACGCTCGAACGGGCCTTCGGTGGCGGCTTCGGGGGTGGGGGCCACGGCGGGGGCTACGGCCCCGGGGGCTACGGCGGGGGCTACGGCCGCGGCTACGGCGGGCCGGGCTTCGGCAGCATGATGGGCGCCAGCCTGCTGGGCACCGTCGGCGGCCTGGTGGTCGGCACGGCGGTCGCCGACGCGCTGTTCGACACCGGGATGGGTGACGGCGGGCTCTTCGGCGGTGGGGACGAGGAGGGCTACGCCCAGGGCTACGAGGACGGCGGCGGCGGGGACCAGGGGGACTACGGCGGTGACCCGGGCGGGGACCTCGCCGGCGGTGCCGACCCCGGTGGCGACTTCGGTGGTGGGGACTTCGGCGGGGACTTCGGCGGCGGCGAGTTCTAGACGCTCACTGCGAGCGGCGCAGGTACAGCAGGCCCAGGACCGGCAGCACCAGCGGGATGAACAGGTAGCCGCGGCCGTACGCCGACCACACCGTCTCGTCGGGGAACGCAGACCGGTCCAGCAGCGACAGCGTGCCGACGACGAGGACGCCGGCCAGCTCGATCGTGATCGCGACCAGCGCGGTCCGGCGCCCCCCGCGGGCCAGGGCCACGGTGGCGACGACGTAGACGGCCGCGGCCAGCGCCGAGAGCAGGTAGGCGAGCGGCGCCTCGGCGAACCGGGTCGACAGCTGGACGGCGGCCCGCGAGCCCGCCGCCAGGGCGAAGACGCCGTACACCGCCACGAGCACCCGTCCCGGCCCGCCGGCCGCCGCCGGCTGTCCGGGGGCCGGCCGGTCCCCCGTCGGCTCAGCCACCCGTTGCCTCCCACAGCTCCTGCAGCCGCCAGACCATCACGCCGACGGCCGCGGCCGCCACGGCCAGCACGGTGCCCGCCCACCGCGTCGGCTCGGTTCGCGCCCACAGCGTCCCCGCGACCGGCAGCAGCACGATGCCGGCGAGGTAGCCGAGGAACGTCGGGGTGTCGGCCGGGCGCTCCCCGCGCACCAGCAGGACGACGGCGAGCACCGCCTGCACCAGGAGCAGGACCTCCAGCAGTGCCGCACCCCACAGGTGCAGCAGGCCGATCCGCCGCCGGGCGAGGGTCGAGGCGATCCCGGCCAGCGCGAGCAGCGTGGCGGTGATCGTCACCGCGACCACCAGCACGGGCGTCATCGGGCGGATCCCGCGGTGGTGGTGTCGGGCACGGGCGCAATCCTCCCGCGCCGGGTGAGCGTCCCGTTCGCCACCTGGCACCGGAGCGCCCGCCGGGCCGCCGCCGTCCCCGCTGGTCGCCGCGGGGGGTGTGCCGGATGGACGCGTTGCTCAGCGGTGGACTGTGGACATGTCCGCGTAGCGGTCGCCCACCGCCGCGCCGGCCGGAGCGGCATCGTCGAGCCGCCGGAGGTCCTCGTCGGTCAGCCGGACGTCGGCGGCCGCGGCGTTCTCCTCCAGGTAGGCCACCCGCTTGGTGCCCGGGATCGGGACGACCGCCGGGTTGCCGCCGCGGTCGCTCTGCGCCGTGACCCAGGCCAGCGCCAGCTGGGTCGCGGTCACGGACTTCTCGTCGGCGATCTCGCGGACCCGGTCGACCAACCTGAGGTTCTCGGCGAACGCCGCACCCTGGAAGCGCGGGCTCTTGCGCCGGTAGTCGCCGGGGTCCAGGTCGTCGATGCTGCGGATCTGCCCGGAGAGGAAGCCGCGGCCGATCGGTGAGTAGGCGACGAAGCCGATGCCGAGCTCGGCGCAGGTGGCCAGCACCCCGTCGTCCTCGGGGTCGCGGGTCCACAGCGAGTACTCGGTCTGCACCGCGGTCACGGCTGCACCACGTGCGCCCGCCGGATGGTCTCCGGCGCCGCCTCGGAGATCCCGGTGTAGCGCACCTTGCCGGCCTCGACGAGCTCGCGCAGCGCGCCCCAGGTGTCCTCGACCGGGACGGCGGTGTCCACCCGGTGCTGGTAGTAGAGGTCGAGAACGTCGACACCGAGCCGCTGCAGCGAGGCGTCGCAGGCCCGCCGCACGTAGTCCGGCCTGCCGTTGACACCGAGGAAGGAGCCGTCCTCGCCGCGCTCGTTGCCGAACTTGGTGGCCAGCACGACCTCGTCGCGGCGGCCGGCGATCGCCTTGCCGACCAGCCGTTCGTTGGTGAACGGGCCGTACATGTCGGCGGTGTCCAGGAAGGTGATGCCGAGGTCCAGCGCTCGCTGGACGGTGCGCTCCGCCTCGGCCTGGTCACCGGTGCCGTAGAACTCGCTCATCCCCATGCAGCCCAGGCCCTGGGCCGAGACGGTCAGCTGTCCCAGTGTGCGGTTCTCCATGGACGCCCCCTGCCCGCGCTCCCGCCGTCCCAACCCGGGCCGTCGTCAGGACCCCTGCGGGAGCAGCAGGAGCTTGCCCGTGGTCCGCCGACCCTCGAGGTCCTCGTGCGCGCGGCGCGCCTCCGCGAGCGGATAGCGGCCCCGGATGCGGACGTCGAGCCGGCCGGCGGCCACCAGGTCCAGGACCGCGCCGGCCCGCTCGCGCAGCATCTGCGGGGTCCGCGTGTAGGTGACCAGGGTCGGCCGCTGGACGTACAACGACCCGTGCGCGGCGAGCGACTTGACCGGCAGCGGGTCGGGCTGCCCGCTCGCGGCGCCGTACACGATCATCCGCCCGGTGGGCCGCAGCGCGGTCAGCCCCGCAGCGAACGTCGTCCGCCCCACGCCGTCGTAGACCGCCGCGGCACCCTCGCCGCCGGAGAGCTCGCGGACCCGCTCGGGGAACCCGTCGTAGCCCACGACGACGTCGTCGGCCCCGGCGGCGCGCGCGAGCTCGGCCTTCTCCTCCGTCGACGTCGTGGCCAGGACGTGGCCGCCGCGGGCGCGCACCAGCTGGGTCAGCAGCAGGCCGACGCCCCCGGCCGCGCTGTGCACGACCACCCAGTCGCCCTCGGCCACCGGGTAGGAGTCGGCGGCCAGGTACTGGGCGGTGACGCCCTGCAGGAGCACGGCGGCGGCCACGTCCAGGGGAACCCCGTCGGGCACCGGGACCAGCTTGTCGCGCGGCGCGGCCACCCGGGCCGCGTAGCTGCCGCGCACGTCGAGCCAGACGACCCGCTCCCCGGTGCCGACGACGGTGCCCGCACCCTCGGCGCCGACGACGGCGGGGAGGTCGGCGCTGTACGGCGGGTGGCCCTCGCGCTCGTACACGTCGCGGAAGTTGACCCCCACGGCTGCGACGTCGACCAGCACCTCACCGTCGCCGGGCTCGGGCTCGGCCACCTCGGCCACCGTCAACACCTCAGGACCGCCGGTGCGCTCCACGACAACCGCCTGCACGTCGCCTCCCCTGGTCGGCAGGGCACCGTGTCCTCCACGAGCACCGGAGCCCACCCTGTCACCGCCGGGGTGGCGCCGCCCGGCGATGCGTGGCCGTGGAGACCGCCGCGAGTTCCACGTGGAACAAGAGCGTGTTGCGTCCGTGTGACATCCGCTCCGGCCGGTCGCGCAGGGCTGACCGGTGGGGTTGGATCGGGGTATGTGCGGTCTCTCCGGCGAGATCAGGTTCGACGGCTCCCTGGCCGACACCACCGCCGTGGCGCGGATGGTCGAGTGCCTCGTCCCCCGCGGGCCGGACGGTCAGGGTGCCTGGAGCAACGGGCGGGTGGCCTTCGGGCACCGCCGGCTGTC
>JALYNA010000352.1 GCA_030773455.1 Actinomycetota bacterium | reverse complement strand
CCGGACGACGACGCACGCGGGGTCTCGCGGGCGTCGAGGACGGTGCTCGCCACGGTGCTGCTCTCTCTGGCCGGGGACGTCGGTCACCGGTCGGGTCGGCGCGGGCGGCACGCGGCTGGAGGCGCCGGGCGGGCGGCCTCACCCTCCCGAGGGGGGTCAGCACCACTCGCGGCGCGGATCCGGAGCCGGGCGGCGCGGCACGGCGCCTCGGGGCCCGTGCCTACGCTGTGCCGTCGACCCGGTCGGAGAGGAGTGCGCCATGCCCGGCACGGAGGTCCCCCGCGGAACGTCCCGCCAACTGCCGCCGGAGCTCCCGTCGACGCGCCCGCGACCCGAGGGCCGGCCGCGCACGACGCCGTCCCGGCCGAACGGGGTCGGCCCGGTCGTCGACTGCGCCGTCTACGTCGACGGGCGGCGCGAGCCCCCGATCGAGCCGCACGAGGCGCTGCGGGCCGCCGAGGCCCGCGGCGGCTTCGTCTGGCTCGGGCTCTACGCGCCGACCGAGGCGGAGCTGAGCGCCGTCGCCGGGCACTACGGGCTGCACCCGCTCGCCGTCGAGGATGCCGTCTACGCCCACCAGCGACCCAAGCTCGAGCGCTACGACGACGTCCTGTTCATGGTGCTGACGACCGCGCGGTACGTGGAGCACGACCGGCTGACCGCCACCAGCGAGGTCGTCGACACCGGCGAGGTCATGGTCTTCGTCGGGTCGAACTACGTGATCACCGTGCGGCACGGCGAGCACGGCAGCCTGGCCGACCTGCGCCGCAGCCTGGAGGCGCAGCCGGACATGTTGTGCCTGGGACCCTCGTCGGTGCTGTACGCGGTCGCCGACAGCGTGGTCGACTCCTTCGTGGACGTCGCCACCGCGGTCGAGGAGGACGTCGACGAACTCGAGGCCTCGGTGTTCAGCCCGGACCGCACCGATGACGTCGGCCGCCTCTACCAGCTCAAGCGCGAGCTGCTGTCGCTGCGGCGGGCGGTCTCCCCGCTCGAGGCTCCGCTGGAGAAGCTGGCCGAGCGGCAGATCGACCTCGTCCCGGAGGCGATGCGGTCCTACTTCCGCGACGTCGAGGACCACGCCATCCGGGTGCGCGACCAGGTCTCGGCGCTCGACGAGCTGCTGACCTCGATCCTGCAGGCGTCCCTGGCCCGCGCCACCCAGGCCGACAACGAGGACATGCGCAAGATCAGCGCGTGGGCCGGCATCATCGCCGTCCCGACCGCGATCGCCGGGATCTACGGGATGAACTTCGAATACATGCCCGAGCTGCAGTGGCGCTACGGCTACTTCATGGTGCTGCTGGTCATCGTCACCGTCTGCTCCCTGCTCTACCGCGGCTTCAAGCGCAACGGCTGGCTGTGACCCCGTGGCTGCCGCAGGCATAGGAGGCTTTGCATACGCCCGGGGCGGTCCAGACGCATGCATTGCCTCCTACGCCTGACTGCGGACGAGGACGAGATGCCGCGCGGCTCATCCACAGGTCGGCATCACGCGGCACCACCAGCCGCCGGGAACGACCAGGCTGCGCCCGTGGACTGGCGCGCGGTGATCAGGACGACGCTGAACGAGCGGGGTGGTCCGGCGACCCGGCAGCAACTGCTGGAGCGCCTTCCGCGGGAGGTCCTCGACAGTCACGTCGGCCGCAGCAACCTCGTCCGTGTCTTCCCTCACGTGTATCGACTGCGGGGGTCCGCCGTCGACGACGTGACGGCCCTCCGAGCCGCCGTCCTCCACGCGGGCCCGGTCGCGGCGCTGAGCCACACCACCGCGCTCGCCCTCTGGGGCGTCCGACCACTCGAGCGGCCCTTGCACATGACGGTGGACCAACGCATCAAGCGCGCGGGCGCACCAGGACTCGTCGTCCATCGGCGGCTCCGCTTCGACCCGAGGTCGAGCCAGTGCGTCGAGCGACGCGGGTTCCGCGTCACCGCGCTCCCCCGGTCGGTCATCGACTCCTGGCCGCTGCTCCCGACGTCGGAACGGCGTCCTCTCGCGCTCGAGCTCGTCCGTCGAGGGCTGACGACGGCCCCTCTGCTGCGCGAGGCCCTGCTCGAGCGGCCCAACGTGGCGGGACGCCAGAGCCTGCACCAGACCATCGAGCTCATCGCCGACGGCTGCCAGAGCGAATTGGAGGTCCACGGCGTGCTGAACGTCTTCCGCCACCGCTCGCTACCGCCCAGCGTCGGGCAGAACCGGCTCCAGCTCCCCACCGGACGTGTCTGGCTCGACCGGTCCTGGCCCGAAGCCAAGCTGGCGGTCGAGCTCGACGGGGCGCAGCACCACACGTCGCCCGAGGACAGACACAAGGACCTCGCCCGCGACCGTGCTCTGGCCGCAGCCGGTTGGGTCGTCCTGCGCTTCACCTACGCGGACGTGCTGCGCGATCCCGCGGGCGTTCGGGCACGGGTGCTCGAGGTCTACCGCACTCGCATGGCCCAGCTCGCCAGCTGATCCGCCCGCGCCGGGACCAGGCATAGGAGGCAATGCATACGCCCGGGGCCGGTCCAGCCGTATGCATTGCCTCCTATGCCTGGGCGGCGGCGAGGGCTGGCGGCTAGGAGCCCTTGGCGGCGACGACGGCGTCGTAGACGGTGCGTCGGGGCAGCCCGGTGCGGACGACGACGGCGCGGATGGCGTCCTTGCGGGTGGCGCCCGCGGCCTCCTCGTCGGCCACGAGCACGGCGAGCTCGGCGGGTGAGAGCTCCACCGGCTCCGCGGGCGCCCCGCCGACGACCAGGGTGATCTCCCCGCGCACGCCGTCGGCGGCCCACTCCGCGAGCGACGCCAGCGGGCCGCGGCGGACCTCCTCGTGGGTCTTGGTCAGCTCCCGGCAGACCGCGGCGGGCCGGTCTGAGCCGAACGCGGCGGCGGCGTCGGTGAGCGCGTCGGCCAGCCGGTGCGGCGACTCGAAGAAGACCATCGTGCGGCGCTCGTCGGCCAGCCCGGCCAGCCGTGACCGGCGCTCACCGCCCTTGCGCGGGAGGAACCCCTCGAAGCAGAACCGGTCGACCGGCAGGCCGGAGACCGCCAGCGCTGTGACCACCGCCGACGGCCCGGGCACCGAGGTCACCTCCACGCCGGCGTCGATCGCCGCGCGCACCAGCGTGTAGCCGGGGTCGGAGACCGAGGGCATCCCGGCGTCGGTCACCAGGAGCACGGTGGCCCCCTCGGCCAGGGCGGCCAGCAGCCCCGGCAGCCGGGAGCGCTCGACCGACTCGTGGAAGGTCACCACCCGGCCGGAGAGCTGCACCTCCAGGTCGGCGGCCAGGCGGTGCAGGCGGCGGGTGTCCTCGACGGCGAGCACGTCCGCGCTCGCCATGGCCGAGCGCAGCCGCGGGCCGACGTCCCCGGGCTGTCCCAGGGGCGCCCCACCGAGCACGAGCCGTCCGACCATGTCCTGAGCCTGTCACGACCGGCCGGCACAGGTCGCCCACCTACCCTGGACGCATGGCGGTGCTGGCTCCCGAGCACATGGACCGGGAGCCCGGCGAGCTCCGGCCCGTCCGGACCCGTCGCCGACCGCTCCCCCGGCCGCGCCGCGACACCACCCCGCCGCTGCCGGCCGACCGCCGCACCGCCTGGGTGCTCACCGCGCTGCTGGGGGTGGCCGCCTTCGCCGTGCGGCTGTGGGATCTCGGCTACCCCTCGGACCTGCTCTTCGACGAGGTCTACTACCCGCCGGAGGCGCGCGAGCTGCTCGAGTGGGGGCACGAGTACAACCGCGGCTACACGTTCATCGTCCACCCGCCGCTGGGCAAGTGGCTGATCGCCGCCGGCATCTGGCTGTTCGGCTACGACTCGTTCGGCTGGCGGTTCCCCTCCGCGGTCGCCGGAACCGTCGCGGTGGTCGTCCTCACCCGGCTGACCCGGCGGCTGACCGGCTCGACGCTGCTCGGCCTGGTCGCCGGACTGCTGCTGGCGCTGGACGGCCTCGCCTTCACCCTGTCGCGGATCGGCCTGCTCGACGTCTTCCTGCAGGCCTTCGTGCTCTCCGCGGTCGCCTGCCTGGTGGTGGACCGGGACCGCCTGCGCGAGCGGGTGCGGGCGGCCGGGGACGTCGCGGCAGGCGGCTTCGCGGTCGGCCCGCGCGGGTGGCGGCTGGCGGCCGGGTTCCTGTTCGGCTGCGCCTGCGCCGTGAAGTGGAGCGGCGTGTACTTCCTCGCCGCCTTCGCGGTGCTGAGCCTGTTCTGGGACCGCGCCGCCTGGCGGGAGGCCGGCGTCCCGCGCCCGACCTGGACCGCCGCGCGGCGCGGACTGCCCGGGGCGCTGTGGGCGCTGGCCGCCGTCCCGGTGCTGACCTACGTCGCCAGCTTCACCGGCTGGTTCCTCGGCGAGACCTCGCAGGGCAAGGCCTGGGCGCAGCAGAACCCGGAGACCGCGTTCCCGTGGATCCCGGACGCGCTGCGCTCGCTGTGGCACCAGCACGCCGAGTGGCTGACCTTCCACAACGGCCTGTCCACGCCGCACCCGTGGGAGTCCGGGCCGTGGAGCTGGCTGGTCAACGGCCGGCCAATCCTTTTGTGGAACCCGCAGGGCCTCACCGACGCCGCCGGCGAGCAGGTGGTCCGCTACATCCTCATGGTCGGGACGCCGACCCTCTGGTTCGCCTTCGCGCCCGCGCTGGGCTGGCTGGCCTGGCGGGTGGTCGCCCGCCGGGACCCCACGGCGCTGACCGTCGCCGTCGCGGTCGCCGCCGGCTGGGGCACCTGGTTCCTCAACCCCGAGCGCACGATGTTCGTCTTCTACACCGCCCCGGTGCTGCCGTTCTTCGTGCTCGCCGTCGTCCTGGTGCTGCAGGACGTGCTCGGCCGGCCCGGCGCCTCGCGGGCCCGGCGGCAGGTCGGCCTGGGCGTCGTCGCCGGGTACGTCGGCGTGGTGGCGGCGACGTTCGTCTTCTTCCACCCTGTGCTCACCGGGGAGCCGCTCTCGCGCGCGGAGTGGCTGGACCGGATGTGGTTCCCGTCCTGGTTCTGACCCTCGGAGGCCGACGATGACCGACCAGCCGGTGCGCATGGAGGCGGATGGCGACGTCTGGCGGGTGACGCTCCACTCGCCCGGCACAGGGAACGCCGTCGACCCGGCGATGGCCGCGGCGCTCGGCGAGGCCCTGCGTACACGCCCGCCGGAGACCCGGGCGGTGCTGCTGCTGGCCGCGGGCGAGCGCTTCTGCGTCGGCGGCGACGTGCGCGGGTTCGCGGCGGCGGAGGACCCGGGTGCCGAGGTGGGCCGGCTGGCCGTCGACTGGCACGAGGTCGTGCGGGCGCTGCTGGCCAGCCCCGTGCCGGTCGTCGCCGGCGTGCATGGCGCGGTCGCCGGGGCCGGCGTCGGGCTGCTGGGCGCCTGCGACGTCGTCGTCTGCGCCCGCTCGACGAGGATCCGGCCCGCGTACGGCGCGATCGGCTTCTCCCCCGACGGTGGCACCTCCTGGACGCTGGCGCACGCCCTGGGCCCGGCCCGCGCCCTGGACCTCGTGCTGACCAACGGCACGCTGGACGCAGCGGAGGCGCTGGCCTGCGGTCTGGTCGCCCGGGTGGTGGAGGACGACGACCTGCGCGACGCCGCCGTCGCGCTCGCGCACACGCTGGCGGCCGGTCCGGTGCGGGCGATGGTGCGCACCCGCGCGTTGGTCCGCGGCGCCGCCGTCCGCACGCTCGCCGACCACCTGGACGACGAGGCACGAATGATCGCCGAGTCCGCGGGCGACCCCGAGGGCCGGGAGGGTGTGCGCGCCTTCGTCGAGAAGCGGCGGCCGGACTTCCGCGGCGCGCACTGACCTGCTCGGGCGGCCAGGTTGCGGGCAGGCGGGCCGGGTAGCACCCCAGCAGGAGCGGGCCGGGACACCGGCCCCCGGAAGCACCGACATGAGGAGGCGGCCATGGGCCTGCCCGCACGCGACGAGGCGAGGAACTGGGTCGGCTGGACGGTGGTCGACCGGGAGGGTGCCGAGCTCGGCGCCTGCACCGCCGTGCTCGCCGACGAGTCCACCGGCGTGCCCGAGTGGATGTACGTGGAGGTCGGAGGGGCGAGCGCGGTCGTCCCGGCCGTGGACGCCGACGCTTCCGACGGCCGGGTGACGGTCACCGTGACCCGGGCGCAGGTCTCCGGCGCTCCCTCCGTGGGTGGCGGGTCCGAGCTGTCCCAGGACCAGGAGTCCGACCTCTACCGGCACTACGGCATCGACGTCTCGCGCGCGGCCTCGGAGACCCTGCTGCCCGCCGCCGCCGCGGACAGCCCGGCAGCCCCCGCCGCGGACAACCCGGCAGCCCCCGCGCCGCAGTCCCCCGCGACGCAGTCCCCGGCGGCGAGCAGCCGCGGACCGGTGGTGGCCGCGGTCGCCCTGGCAACCGTGGCCGGAGTGGGCGTGGTGCGGGCACGGTCGCGGCGTCCGGTGGTGCGCCAGCCGTGGCCCCGGCGTCTGTGGTCGCGGCGTCCCTGGGCGCCGGCCCCGCCGTCGCGCGCCGAGCTGGTCGCCGAGCAGGCCCTCGCCGTGTCGCTGCGGGCCCGGGAGGGAGCCCGGCACCTCGGC